>JAHEKK010000295.1 GCA_024638395.1 Gemmatimonadota bacterium
CCGTGACCCTGGAATCCGGGCAGCACGAAGAGCCTGCCGCGGTGGATCGGGCGGAGGCAGCTCTCTGGATCGCCATCGTCGCTGCGGGACTCCTCCCCGAGCACGCGGTGCCCGAGGTGGGTGAGGCCCGCAAGCGTCTCGAGAGAGACGTCGAGCACCTCCCTCGGGCCCTGGAGATGCGTCAGAAACGCGACGTCCACGACGGTGACGGGTTCGTCATGAAGCCCGGCTACTCCAACTTCGACCCCGTGGAAGCCGGCGACGTGGTGGCTCGCGACGCCCATGGCGAAGTCGTGGTCGAGGAAGACGGGCGGCTGCTCATGCCGCTCTACCAGGAACAGGGCGAGGACGGCTTCTTCCTGGTCCGAGAATTCAGCCCATTCTGGATGAGAGCCTCGGTGGCCATGCGGCAACTGGGTCTGTCCCGGATCGTCACGTGGCTGCCAGGCGTGCATCGCCTGGCCGACAGCCCCGACGAAGTGGTGGTGGACAAGCGCATCGCCCGATTCTTCGCTCGTCAGCTCTTCCACCTTCTGGGCTACCGGCAACTGGAAGACGCGGGTGATCGGCTCGTCATGCGGCGCCGCCGCTTCGACGAGGGCCGCTATCTGCGGAGGCCACCCCGTCCCGGACCCATCGAACCGGACCACGACGTAGGGTCCTGACCGCCGTGTGCGGCCGCTACACACTCTCGGCCCCAGAAGGGGCGCTGGTGGAGGCCTTCGACGTACCGGCCCTCAACTTCGACTACCACCCGCGCTACAACATCGCTCCGGGACAGCCGTGTCCGGTGGTGGCAGAGGATGGTGAAGGGCGGCGCATGGGTCTCATCGAATGGGGGTTCCTGCCGGCCTGGAAGGAAGAGCCCAAGGGGCCCTTCATCAACGCTCGAGCCGAGTCCGTGGCTACGAAGGCATCATTCCGCGAGGCGTTTCGACGACGCCGATGCCTGCTTCCTGCCGACGGTTTCTACGAATGGAAGGCGGAGGGGAGCACGAAGACGCCCTACTGGCTCCACCCGGCGGACGGGGGCATCCTCTCCTTCGCCGGAATCTGGGAGTCATGGACCCGACCGGGACGCGAGCCCCGGCACGGATTCGCGATACTCACCACGGACGCCAACGAGGAGGTGTCGCAGATCCACGACCGCATGCCGCTGGTAATCGCACCCGAAGATCGGGATGCGTGGCTGAGCCGGACCTCCAGGGGGGAGTCGCTGCGCCGACTCATGCGCCCTGCGCCTGCCGGGACCTTTCGCCTTCATGCGGTGAGCTCCAGGGTGAATCGTCCGGCTGAGGACGATTCAGCGCTGGTGGAGCCCGTCGCAGAGGGGTAGAGAGAGCCCGGCAGGCGGGTGGGTGGGCGTCAGTTCGCCTTGCCGCAGATGGCGTAGAACGACACGGTCAACGTCCCCAATTGTGACCGGTTGTGGATGGTGACCATCCAGCGGTTGTTGTTGACCGGCCGGTTGTCGAGAACGCGGAAGTTGGACGTGTCGCCCACCACGTTGAAGCCGCCTCCGAACACCCGGTCGGTGGGGCCGTGCCCGCAGACGTGCTGCCCCATCTGGGCGGCGTCGGGCTGGACGGTGAACGTAGCCGAGCGGATGTGATAGCCGGTCACGCCTTGTGGACCCTGAGGACCGACTGGGCCCTCTGGCCCGGCGGGACCCTGCGGGCCTGCGGGGCCGGGAAGCCCGGGCAGGCCGGGGATGCCTTGCGGTCCTGCCGGTCCTGCCGGACCTGCGGGGCCCTGGGACCCTGGGTCGCCTTGGGACCCCTGCGGGCCTGCCGGGCCCACCGGACCGACGGGACCCTCTGGGCCGGGCGCCCCCGCCGAACCGGTGGGTCCAGGATCGCCCTGCGGACCTGCGGGGCCCTGAGGACCCTGTGCACCGGGCAAGCCCGGGATACCCTGGGGACCTGCCCGGCCGTCTGGGCCTGCTGGACCGACTGGACCTTGCGGCCCGGGCAGCCCCGGGATGCCCTGGGGACCTGCCGGCCCTGCTGGGCCAGCCGGACCCGGGACGCCTGTCGCGCCTTGGGGACCCATAGGGCCTTCGGGACCTGCTGGTCCGTCAGAACCTTGGGGGCCCGTCTGACCGGGCTGGCCGGCGGGGCCTTCCGGGCCAGCGGGTCCCGGAACTCCGGCGGGTCCCTCTGGACCGGCGGGGCCCACAGGGCCTTGAGGCCCCTCCGGGCCGGGCATCCCCTCGCCCCCCAACTCGGACCAGGAGAACTCGACATGCTTGTTGGCATGGCAGCGCTCCCGCAGCCCCTCAGCCTTGATGCGGTACACGAGGCCGAGACGGGGGATATAGCACGCGTAAAGCATCCCGGGCTCGGCCTCGGAAGTCGACTCTTCGCCCTGGACGTCGGCGTTTGCCACCAGGGCGCTCAACGCCCTGGACATGTCCTGGTTCCCCGCGGCCTGGGCGGTCGTCGATATCGGTGCTGCGAGGCTCGCCACGAGGGCGACGAGGCACACGCGAGTGAAGTCGATACTGCGTCGATTCTTGTTCATGGTACCGCTCTCCGACATAGGATCTGTCGATCACAATCCATTGGGTTGAGTGAGTGGGCCGAGGGCCTCGCGATCTACGCCGAAAAGCGTCATCGCGGCATGGTCCCGGTACAGGTCCAGCATTTCATGGACTAGAGCTGCGTCGGTGTCCGGCGTCGAACCGCCGCTCGGCATGCCCGACGTCCCATAGAGCGAGCCGAGGTTCAGCTCGAGGTTCAGGAACGACGTCCCCGGATCGTCGAGGATGCCCGACGCGAAGGCTTCGAGGGCTTCGGCGGCCTCTTCGTTTCCCGTCGCAGAGGACGCTTCCAGTACGACCGGGTCCGCGGTGAGATCGGCCAGAGAGGTGATCTCTTCCGGGCCGGCGACGACATCAGGTCCGAGCCAGAGATGGTCGACGGTCGGCCCGGTCATGACGACGGAGCTCTGCTCACACGCGCCGAGCGCCAGGACGGCGACAGCGAGATGGAGCCAGCGTTGCGCGTTCACAGGCATTTCCCGTTCGAAGGTGGGCCACGCCTCAGGGGACGTGACGAATGTCGAACGGGTGTTTCAGGCGAGAAGCGTGCCGGTGGGAAAGTGCGCTTCAGGCAAGGCTTTCGTCGGGATGGGGGGCATGCGAAGCGACGAGGTTTGCCGAAATCCGCAACGATTTCCGCATTCCGGGCTCGCGCCGGAGAGCCGGCGAGCCCGTGTCAAGGAAAAACCGCGGCCGCGTCGCTGCCTCTAGGGCTCGTCCGACACGGGAATGCCGCCGTGTCGAGAGGTGATGACCCGACCGGGGAGCCGGTAGACGATCACCCCGTCTTCGACGACTGCCTCGCCGTTGACGAAGACGTGGTCGATGCCCTCGGCGTGCTGGTGGGGCTCGAAGAAGGTGGCCTGGTCGGCGATGGTCTCCATGTCGAAGACGACCAGGTCCGCCCAATTGCCCACCCTGATCTCACCACGATCCTGTAGCCCCATGATCCGGGCGGGAAGTGACGTCTGCGATCGGATCGCCTCTTCCACCGAGAGGGCTCCGGCGGTCATGGCATAGTGCCGGATCTTGCGGGGGAAGGTGCCGTAGTAGCGCGGGTGTACGGACCCGTCTTCGGGGACGGCGATGCCGCCATCGGATGCCGTGGCGACCCATGGTTGGGCGGCGTAGTTCTCCACATCGATCTCCGACATGGAGAAGCCCCGGAGGCGACCACCGCCTCGGCGGTCGGGGTCGCCTTCAAGGGCCAGGTCGATGGCCATCTGCACCGGGTCGACCCCTCGCTCATCGGCGATCTCCTGAAGGTTCTCGCCGACCCATTCTTCCCGGGGGTACTCGAAGACGACGACCCGGTCTGCACCACCTCTCCGTCGGATCTCGTGAGCTATGTCCTGACGGATCATGGCGGCGCGCTCGGCGTCGGCGAGGTTGCGCCGGAGCATCTCGGCGGGCCCCGGTCCGTCATCGCCGGAGCTCCGGGGGGCGGCGGTTGCCCAGCGAGGGATGAGGACCGTGTTCCCATCCGAGCCCGACGTCGCGTAAGGGTACTGGTCGGCGAAGATCCGGACGCCCTCCGCCCTGGCGCGCTCGATGAGCTGGATGGCGCTCATGCTGGATCCCCAGAAATGGGCACCCTTCGCCTTGATGTGGGATGCCACGACCCTCGCGCCAGAGTGCCGCCCGATCTCGATGGTCTCGAGTATGGCGTCCTGCAGCGTCGGGGGGCCGGGGTCGTCCTGACTCGGCCAGAACCACATCGGGTCCGCCCCCTCGGAACGCTCGTGCGAGATGTAGACCCCGTCGTAGGGGACGAGCTCTTCGGCCATCCGGGCGACCTCGTCGGTGGTGCTCCAGCGTCCGGGCGTGTACTCGAGGCCGGCAGACATGCCCACCGCGCCCTCCTCCAGTGCCTGTCGGACGAGAGCCCTCATCTCCTCGACTTCGGCATCGGTGGAGGGCCGTTGGTAGTCGTCACCCAGCACGCGGCGCCGTACCGTGCCGTGGCCAACCATGAGCATGACGTTCGGGCCGACGCCCTGGCCTTCCAGCAGAGACTTCTGGTCTCGGATGGGCCACGGTGAGCGGCCGTCGTGGTTCACCACCACCGTGGTGACGCCTTGAGAAACCACGTTGGGAGCCGCCTTCCGGTGCAGCGACACCCAGGTTGCCCCGCCCGCCACGTTCAGCATCGCATTCAGCAACGGCCAGTCCGACACCGCGTCCGAGCCGTCCTTCATCGCCTCGGTCTCGCGGTTCGGCGAGGCGACCGAGCCGCTGTCGAGGTGGTCACGCCCGATCACGACGGGGGCGGACAATTCGCCGTTGCGGACCATCTCGTTGAACGCCAGGCCCAGCTTGTCGCGCAAGCCCAGACCAACCCAGCAGATCCGGGCAGGCAGCCCCTGGAACGAAATCCGTTCGCGCGCCATGTCGAGCCAGTTGTGCAGGTGCGGATCGTCGATCAGCTCCTTCACCTTGGCGTCGGTCCTGTAGATGTCCTCGGGATCGCCGGACAGCGCGCACCAGCGGAACGGGCCGACGC
>JAHEKK010000296.1 GCA_024638395.1 Gemmatimonadota bacterium
GTTGGAGAGGGACGGAGACGTCTACATCGACGCGCTGGACGTTCTCTGCAACCAACCCGCCTGACGAGCGGAGGACAGCCCCCGGGCAAACTCAGCCTGACGTCAGCTCATCGAGGATCATCGCATAGCTCTGGTAGCGTCTGCCTGAGATCTCGTCCCGTTCCACGGCGCTTCGAACGACACATCCGGGTTCGTGGAGGTGTGTGCAGTCGCGGAAGTGGCACTGCCCGAGATACGGCCGGAATTCGGGAAAACACGCCGGCAGGGTGTCGGCCTCAACGTCGCCCAGCCCCACGTCCGAGAACCCGGGTGTATCGGCGACATACCCTCCGCACCCGAGACGGATGAGTCTGGCCGAAACGGTGGTATGCCGCCCCGACCTCGAGCGCCGACCCACGTCCTTGGTCAACAGGGATACCGAAGGTTCGATCGCGTTGACCAAGGACGACTTCCCCACCCCCGACGGTCCCACCAGCGCCGATGATCCGGAGCAGAGGAGGTCCTTGATTCGGTCGAGGCCGGTGGGCGGGTGCGTCGAAGTCGAGAAGACCGGATAGCCGGCCGTCGAGTAGTCCCTGAGGAGTTCGTCGACCTCGGATTCGTCGACGAGGTCCTGCTTGGTCACCACCACCACGCAATCGAGTCCCCCGGACTCTCCCATGACCAGCATTCTATCGACCACGGGCAAGGAAGGTGGCGGATCCTTAGCCGCCACCAGGACGAGTAGCCGGTTCAGATTCGCCGCCACGATCTTCCGGCGCCGCCCTCCCAGGGTTCGCCGGACCAGCCAGGTCGTCCGCGGGAGCACGGCCTCGATGGTGACCGCACTCTTGCCCCTCTTCAAGCGGACATGGTCACCGATGACGACCCGGTCTCCGTGAGCATCGTCGAGCTTGATACGACCCCGGAGTGAGGCTTCAACGGTGCCGGCCTCGGTCTCCAACAGATAGACTCCGCCACCGACCTGCACGACCTGTCCCGTCATGGTTGAAAGCAGAGCACCCTCGGGACCGTGGGGGCCCCGAGGGTGCTCTGTTCCTGCAGCGTGGACTCCAGGCGGTTCAGGCTGCGAACGACTCCAGCGCCTCGCCCTTTTCGCCTTCCCGCAAGCGACGCAGCGCCCGGTCCCTCAGTTGACGGATCCTCTCGCGCGTGACTCCGAGTAGGTTCCCGATTTCCTCGAGAGTGTGCTCACGCTCTCCGTCCAGCCCGAAGTAGAGGCGGAGGACCTTGGCGTCTCGGCTCTCCAGCGTGTCCAAGGCACCCGTCACGGCCTCCGTGAGCAACCGGTTCTCCACCTCCAACTCGGGCTCGGCAGCCTCTTCGGTGATGAACCGCTCTACCAACTGCGAGTCCTCGCTGTCCCCGATGGGGGCATCGAGGCGGATTTCGGCAGCGTTCAACGTCTGCAGCGACTCCACCAACTCCGGAGTCAGGTCCGTCGCCTTTCCGAGCTCCTCGCTGGTCGGGTCCCGACCCAACTCCTGCTTGAGCCGCTCCTTCTCGCGGAAGATCCGGGCCAGGTCCGAGGCACGGTTGAGGGGAACACGCACGGGCCTACCGTGATTGGCGAGCGACGCCAGGATAGCCTGGCGGATCCACCAGACCGCGTAGCTGATGAACTTCACGCCCTGCTCCGGATCGAACTTCCGGGCGGCCGTCACCAGTCCCACGTTCCCCTCCTGGATCAGATCCGTGAGGGACACGCCACGATTCTGGTACTTCTTCGCGACGCTGATCACGAAGCGCAGGTTTGCCTTGGCCAATGCCTGAATGGCCTCCTGGTCACCCTTCTGGGCCCGGGCGCCAAGGATCTTCTCCATGTCCGGGGTGATGAGCTCGTGACGGCTCACATCCCTCAGGTACTGGTCCAGAGCAGTCTGCTCGTCCAGGCTGGCATCGAATCCGGTGAGGGGGTTAACCCGTCCCTTCCTCCGACCCCCAGTCTTCTTGGCCATGTCTCCTCGTTTCTCTTTACAAAACCGGTAGTGTGTCGCTCGCCGGCTATCTATTCACTCGATCTCAGATACGAACATGTACGCGGAAGAGCCTGAGCACCTTCTGCGAGGGACCTCGAAAGGACCCTTTTCCTGCCACCAAAATCCGCCGCCCTGTTCATCCGTCAAGGTCCGACTTGGCGAAAATGAAAACAGTATAGCCGAGTAAGATTCGCTAAATGGGCATGTCTGTCAAGGCCCTGCGAGAGCCCTCGCCACAACCCGACCCCAGGGCCTTCCGTTCAGCCCACCCCTCAGTACACCCCTGCAAACATTAGTTCCCGCCGTCTCCGGGCGGCCGCCCCAAGGGGCAGTCCACCTCGAACCCCGACACGGTGCCCGGCGAAACCCGCCATCTATGACGTACCGGGACACCCTTCGGTTGCAACGACTCTCTCTTGGACCGGATCGAGGACCCGTTGGTCACCTTTCGCCCCCGTCGTGTCCAGGTCCGTCCAGGACTCCAGGCGTCGGACCAGCCAGTCCGGTGTCACCTCCCTCCGCTCAAACGTGAAAAGCCTCAGCACACGCGCCGACCCATACAACTCGTGGGCAAGACGAGGCAGGTCCATGAGGCCCGGCATGCCTTCCGGCCCCACCCGTACGACCGATCCCCGCCGCTCGACCAGCACGTCCAGCTGGAACATTGCTTCCTTGATGGGGAAGTCGAGTAGCGCCTCCCCCGGCTGCAGGCCGAGCTCGGCTGCGACCGCGTCCTCCCACCGCCGCTTCTCCGCGGTATCTCCACTCACCCATGCCGGGAGCTGAACACCTCTCAGCTCCGCAGCAGCCACCTCCGTCGCCCGCTTGGGGAGCCGCCGCGTCCTCAGTGCCGGTAGCCACCGGTCCGCCAGTCGGGAGCCCACCTCGGTAGACGACGCCGCGGCCCGCCTGCCCAACTCATACAGAAGCTCTTCGTCCGTAGGGCCGATGAGCTCCGTTTTCTCCATGAGGCCCGACTCGACGGCGACCTCGACGATGCGCTTGTAGAGGGCCGTCGCCGCCCGAACGGCGTGATGCCAGTAGACGTTCCTGAACATCTGGTACTTGCCGAAAAGCAGTGACTCGAGGGCGCTCACGGCCTTCTCACTGAGCCCGACCTCCAAGCGGCCCGTCTCCGGATCTCGGAGCAGGGCCAGCCCCTGGATGAGGCGATCGACGTCGACCTCCCCATAGGGAACACCGCAGAAGCGTGCATCCCGGCGCAGGTACTCCATCTTGTCCAGGTCCAGGCTCCCCGAGACCAATCCCCGAAGAGAGCTCTTCCCCCTTCCACGGATGGTCGCGTAGATCTCCTCGGCCGCTCCTCGGCCAAGGGGAGCGAGGGCACGCTTCAAGTCCTCCGACTCGAAAAAACGCTCCGACACGGCCTCGTGATCGCCGGGCATCCGATCCGGCTCGAGCTCCTCCAACGCATGGGAGAAGGCGTAGTGGCCGATGTCGTGCAGCAAAGCCGCATAGGGAATCAACTCCGCCCCCTCGAACCCCTCCCCGGCCCGTTCACCGGATTTCGCCCCCTCGGACAAGACGCGAAGGGCGGTGGCCGTGAGGTGGTACACGCCGAGGGCGTGATCGAAACGGGTGTGTGTTGCCCCGGGATAGACCAGATGCGCCAGCCCGAGCTGGCGGATGTAGCGGAGACGCTGAAAGGCCGCCGTGTCGATGATCTGAACGGCGACGGGGTCGACCCGTATGGTGTTCCAGATGGGGTCGCGAATGACGAGGGCACAGCCACTATCGGGCATTGAAGCCTAGAGTATGGACCGGCTCCGGGCACGGCAATACGTACATGGGCCCCGGGTACAATCGTTCCACGATCTCACGTTGACGGATACCGAAGAAAACACGAAGCTCCTCAATGCCGTCTCTCCATCCCTCCTTGAAGGCCCACGTGTCCGGCCACGCCGAGGACCGGCCCGGCGTTTACAGGTGGCTTGGCGAGGACGGACAGATCCTGTACGTGGGGAAGTCGGTTCGCGTGAAGTCGCGGCTCCTCTCCTATTTTCGCGAAGACCGGGGAAAGATCGCCCGCATGATGGGGGAGGCCCGGGACGTGGCCTGGGACTACATCCCCAACGAATTCGCTGCCCTCGTGCGGGAAATGCGCTTGATCCAGACCTGGCGCCCCCGGTACAACGTGCAGCACAAGAGGAAGCGCCGTTACGGCTTCATCAAGATCACCTTGGACCTTGCGCCCCGCATCATACCGGTCACCCGCGTCGCTGCGGACGGCGCAAGCTACTACGGGCCCTTCGGGCGGGTGGGATGGGTGGCTGAAGCCGTGGGGGACCTGGCACGGGCCTTGGCAATTCGCGATTGCAGCGCCGACACCCCGGTGCAGTTCGGTGACCAGTTCGAGATCTTCGCCGGCGGCCGCGCCCCGCGTTGCATGCGAGGCGACACGGGATCGTGCCTCGCCCCCTGCGCGGGGCGGTGTCTGAGTGCCGACTATGAAAAGCGGGTCGACGAGGCGCGGGCGTTTCTCCAGGGACACGGCCAGGGTCCCCTTCGTCGGCTTCGGGAGCAAATGTCCGAGGCCGCCGAGCGCCTGGACTTCGAGTATGCCTCTCGGATACGCGAGCGGCACGAGCGACTCGAGAAGCTTCAACACTACCTGTCCGGATTCCGTGGGCAGATCGAAAACCTCCGGTTCATGTATCGAGTGCCCGGATTCCGTGGGAACGACCGTCTCTATTTGATCCATCACGGACGGATTCGCGGAGATTTCCCAGCCCCGCGATCGACTCCCGACCGGAATCGAATCCGGGCGCGAGTCCGGGAGGCCCACCGGGGCTATGCGGGGAAGGCGGCTCTCGATCTCGATGCCAACGCAGCTGCCGAGGTGCTCCTCGTGGCAAACTGGTTCAACCGGAAGCCAAAGGAGCGTGAACGGGCGGTGGCCATCGAAGCCTTCCTCGCCCCACCGGACCCGCGCGTGCATAGTTGAGGGTCCGATCACCCTCCATACCCCAACGACCCCCCGGAGCCAGGCAGCCTTCCATGACTCGAGCAATGCTTCAGGTGGCCACCACGGGCCTCCTACTCCT
>JAHEKK010000297.1 GCA_024638395.1 Gemmatimonadota bacterium
GTCGAGCGGCCCGCCGGGACCGACATGATCGCCGACCCCTCCGGAGGGTCCGGACAGCCGGAAGGCCCGTCCCATTTGAGGGGCGTACTGACCGGAGCGGCAGGGGCATTCTCGATGCGGATCGCCGGCGCCGTCCTCGCCCTCGCATTCAACGTCGTGCTGGCGCGGTTTCTCGGGGCCTCGGGGGCGGGAGTGTATCTCCTGGCCCTCACCGTGGTGACGGTCGGAACGGTCCTCAGCCGCTTGGGGATGGACAATGCCCTGGTCCGCTTCGTCGCAGCCCACGCAGTCCGGGATGATTGGGGCACCGTCCGCGGCGTTCACCGGACCGCCATGGTCATCGCCACAGGGGCGTCCCTGGCCGTCATGCTCCTGCTGATCCTCGGTGGACCCTTCCTGGCCGAGTCCGTCTTCGGGAAGCCGGAGCTGGCGCTGCCGCTCCGCATCATGTCGTTGGCGGTCCTCCCCATGTCGTTTGCTCTGCTGCATGGTGAGTCCCTCAAGGGCATTGAGAGAATCATCCCCTCCCAGTTCATCCAGTGGGTGATGCTTCCGGCGTCGCTTCTGGCCCTCAGCTGGGTTGTTCTTCCCCGGTGGGGCGCCGCCGGGGGGGCGGCGGCCTATGTAGTCGGGGCCGCTGTCACGGCCGTCATCGCGGCTGGCGTGTGGCGCAGGTCACTCCCGCGGGAGAAGTCCGCGGGCGCCCCGTCGTTCGAAGCGGGCCGGTTGCTCCAAGCCAGCACACCACTCATGTGGGCCGCCTCTCTCAACATGATCATGACCTGGATCGGCATGGTGGCCCTAGGCGTCTTTGCCACCAACGCGGATGTCGGCGTCTTCGGTGTCGCTTCCCGACTATCCGTCCTCGTCGGATTCGTCGTCATCGCCGTCAACAGTGTGGCCTCGCCACGGTTCGCCGCCCTCCACGCAGCAGGAAGAGCGGCCGAGCTGAAGCGGATGGTGGCCATCACGGGCGGAGTCATGGCGATCCTGGCGGGCCCGGTCCTGGTTGCCGTCGTCGTCATGGCCGAACCCATTCTGGCCGTTTTCGGAGACGAATTCGTGGCGGGGGCCCTGCCCCTCCGGGTGCTCTGCATCGGACAAGCGCTCCTGGTCCTCACGGGGCCCGCTACCCCGCTGCTGATGATGACCGGCCATGAACTCCAGGTACGAAACGCCATCGGTGTCTCGGCCCTCGTCTCCGTGGCCCTTAACGCGGTCCTCGTGCCGACCCACGGGATCACGGGAGCGGCCGTAGCCTCCGCCGTGACACTTCCGCTGGTGAACCTCATCGCCTCGGTGCAAGCATGGCGAAGAACGGGGCTCGTGACGATCACGCGGCTATCCCTCCAGGGCCGGGGCTCATGAGCACGGCCGTCGAGACCCTCCCACGGATCCACGCTCGCCCCGACCACAGGGCGGTCCTTCCGTGGATGGTCACGGGTCTTCTCCTCTGGGGCGGCTTCACCCTGCGGGTGCCGGGCCTACTCCTGCTCGGGTACCTGGCCTGCATGGTCGGCCTCGCGGAGCGGGCCCTCGTCACGTTCCGGATGCACGCCGCAGGCCTACTCGTGCTTGCCAACTATGGCGTGTGGATGCTGTCCGGCGTCGTCACGGGTGGAGTTGAGTTGGCTGATTTCGCGTCTCCAGATTTCTACAACAACGACGGACGGGTCTTCCTCTACTATCTGCCGCTGTTGTTCTTCGCTTCCAGTACGGCCACGGCTCGGGACATCCACCTTGGTGTTCGGACCGTCTGTCAGGTGGCCACGCTCGGCGTATTGCTGATGATTCCATGGGCTCTGGCGAGTCCGTCCTGGCTCTCGGTGGGATCCAAGGCCTGGTACGGTGGTCTGCTCACCTCCCATACCGGAGCCGGCACGTTCTTCGGGGTGTTGTCGGCCTGGCTTTTGACCTACGGCGACGTGTCGGGAGGCCGGCGCTACCGCATCGCCGGCGTGCTATGCGCCGTGCCCATGTTCGCCTCCGGATCGCGGCAGGCGCTGCTCAGCCTGCTTGCCGTCTTCGTGTGGTACGTCGTGCGGACGGGCCGTCGGGTGGTGATCCTGCGAGCCGGCGCCGCGGTCCTGGGCCTGGTGGCCGTCCTCTCGTTCACCGTGCCCAGGCTCGTGGAACGCACCGCCGTGCTGTTCTCGGCCGAGACATACGGGGCGATCGCCGACGTGGCCGCGCGTTCGAATTGGGAACCTTCGATCGGCGAACCCCTGGGCGGCATGGAGTCCAACATCCTGTCGCGCATCGTCCTCTGGAAGTACGCGGCACAGCGGTTCGCCGAGAGCCCGCTACTGGGCATCGGCTTCGGCCGATACAACGATCAAGGCGTCCGAACAGAGTCCGCCGGACTGGCCGCCTTCGCCACCGAAGGCGATCGGCTGACCAACGTCTACAACGCCCACAACATGTACTTGCACGTACTCGCCGAAAACGGCGTGTT
Source organism: Gemmatimonadota bacterium (assembly GCA_024638395.1). Lineage (GTDB taxonomy): Bacteria > Gemmatimonadota > Gemmatimonadetes > Longimicrobiales > Gaopeijiaceae > JAHEKK01. Next base: position 2,456 of record JAHEKK010000297.1, read on the forward strand.
CGGACTCGCCCTGCTCCTGGGCCTGTGGGGGGTTCTCTGGCGGGAGATGGCGCTGGGCGCACGGGGTTCACCCGCCTCGCTACGCCCGTTCTTCACCGCCGGTCAGGCAGCCCTGGTCTTCACCGCCGTATCGGCGTGCTTCGACAACGCCCTCGCCTCGCCGAGCCTGGGCCTACCCGTCCTGGGCCTGGTCGGCCTGGGTATCGCGTTCCGGCGAGGCCGGGCCCCGGAGACCGCGACATGAAGCGAACCCCCTGGATCTTCGTGACGGGTGCCCCCAGGAGCGGAACGACCTTCGTGGGCAAAGTCCTCAGCATGGCGCCCAGCGTCGACTACATCCATGAGCCCTTCAATCCGGACTGCGGGATTCCAGGCGTGGACCAGCGGTTCGCCTACGTCGACCCGGACGCCGGGGACCCGGCCTGGGTGGAGCGTGTGTCGGATTTGATGACGTACCGGACGCGCCTGCGCACCGGGTACTATCCGGAGGACACGCCCTCACGGCGAATGATCAAGGCCATCGTGGGATCTCGGGGCCCATTCTACTACCGCCTGGCCCGCCTGAACCCCATCGGTCGTCATGTCGTGTTGAAGGACCCCATCGGGTGCCTTCTCACGGAGTTCCTGGCGCGCCGGTTTTCCATGCGCCCGGTCGTGATGATCCGCCACCCGGCGGCGTTCGCCTCCAGCTACAAACGCCTTGGTTGGACTCCGCAACTGCAGGCGCTTCGCCAGCAACCGGGGCTGGTGGACCGATACTTCGCCGACTCACGCCTCCTGCGGGAGACCGGGAACCGCGTCGCCGACGCCGCGCGCCTATGGGCGGCCATCCATACCGTCCTCGCCGACCAGCTGGAACGGAATCCCGATTGGGTCGTGCTCCGCCACGAAGACCTGAACGCCTCGCCGATCGAGACCTTCGCCGGTCTCTACGCCCACCTCGAGCTGCCCTGGTCCGCTCGCATCGAACGGAGAGTGGCGGCCCTCACCGGTACGTCCAACCGGGCCGAGGCCCGCACCGCCCGGGTGCAAGACTTCCGCCGGGACAGCAAGTCGCTCTTCGACCTCCGCATGGCTGGGCTCTCTCGTGAGGAGCAGGCAACGGTGGCGGATATCGTCACCCCTCTCGCGGCCCGCTGGTATCCCCACCCCGGGGAGGACGCGGATACCCCCCAGGAGGCGGCCGACGTCCGACGCCGCCGCGAAGCCCATTCGGCCCAGGGAATACACGCATGATACACCCGACAGACTTCGACCCACCCATGCCGTCCATGGAGGCCGACCTGATGGGCCTCCTCGCGTCCCTGGTGGAACGGTGGCGATGGCTCGCCGGAGCCACGGCACTCGGGATCGCGCTTTCGGCCATTGCAGTGGCCTGGACCCGGGGGTATTCGGCCACGGCCATGTTCGTCGTGGAGCAACAGAGCGGGAACCTCTCCCAGTTCAGCGGCCTGGCCAACCAACTGGGCTTCGACGTGCCGGGAGGCCTGGAGGGCGATCCCCTGGGCCTCTTCGAGGCGCTTCTCCACTCCGATGATCTCCTTCTCGAGCTCTCCGAAGAGACCTACTCGATCGTGAAGCGCGAGGGGGAAGACCCGGTACGGGCCTCCGCGTCGGAGCTCCTCGGATTGAAGGGGGACAACGAGGCTGAACGCCGCCGCGAGGTCGTGGACCATTTCCGCGATCATGTGGGCGCACGGGTCCTGTTCGAAGCCAACGCGGTCGAGGTCTCAGCCACCACGCCCTGGCCGGAGCTCTCCGAGGCCATCGTGGAGAAGGCCCTGTCGCTGGTGAACGAATTCAATCTGGAGCGCCGGCGGCGAACCTCCGGCGCTGAGCGCGCATTCGTGGAGGCCAACGTCGCGGAGGCGGAACGTCGCCTCCTGGACGCCGAAGCAGAGCTGGAGGCCTTTCTGGACGGCAACCGCCGCTATCAACAGTCCCCGCAGCTCCTATTCCGGTTCTCACGGCTCCAGCGGGTCGTGGACCGCCAACAGCTCCTGGTGACCTCGCTACTTCAGGCACTGGAACAGGCCAGAATCGCCGAAGTCCGCAATACTCCGGTCATCTCCGTAGTCGACCGTCCGACGGGCTCGGCCCGGCCGTCGGCATCGATCGGACTGGCCGCGCTTGCCGGAGGGGGGTTGGCGCTGGCATTGGCGATACTGGCCTGCGCCGTCGCGGACTACGTCGGGCGCCAACGCCGCTTCGGGAGTCCATCCCTGGAACGGCTGCGCGCGGCCACTGGCCTGGGCGAGGGGGCCCGGGCGTCGGCGGACTCAGGGGTGGAAGCGGGGGCCGGGCCTCCAGACCCCTAAAGTTTTTTTCCAGTTTGGCCGAAGAACCGGCGTCGCGTACGACACGCCAACATGCGTCAAATACGACCGCCACCGGCCCAGGAGAACTGGATGGACCTCGGTTCGATTGTAAGATCCCTTTCCACCGCGTCCAGCCGCGTGCTTATCCTGGTGGCTGCAGCCGCGCTCTTGTCGGCTGGAGCGCCGCTCCAGGCCCAGATTCCGGCTGACGCCCGGGCACGGGCGTTGATGGAGCAGGACCCGGAAGAAGTGAGGCGAGCCCTG
>JAHEKK010000298.1 GCA_024638395.1 Gemmatimonadota bacterium
CCCTGGCTGGCCTGCTGGCTCGTCCGCGTTGACCCCGAGTCCGCCCCGCATCTAGGTTCAACGCATCTTGTGAAGTCTTTCACAAATCAACGGTCGATGTAGTGGGGACGGCAAAAAGACGGTGACGGACAAGCGCATACCCGACTCCACCGTGCGGCGTCTCTCCCTGTACCTCAGGTTCCTGGGGGAGTTCGAAGCTTCCGGAGTGGAGACCGTGTCGAGCGAGGCTCTTGCCGAGCGCGGCGGCACCACCGCTGCCCAGGTACGGAAGGACCTTTCGCACTTCGGCTCCTTCGGGAAGCGGGGACTCGGGTATTCCGTCGGGGCTTTGGCCAGGGAGCTCCGCCATATCCTGGGGCTGGGGCGTCACTGGAACGTGGCCCTGATCGGTGCCGGCCGCATCGGGATGGCGCTCTTCGAGTACGGGCCCTTCCGTCGTCGCGGATTCCATATCAGTACGGTGTTCGACAACGATCCCGAGAAGGTGGGTCAGGCCCGAGGAGATGTTACGATTCATGGGATGGAGGAGTTGGCGGAGCGGTTGAAGGAGGGTCACATCGATCTGGTGATCCTCGCCGTGCCGGCTACGGTGGCCCAGGACGTCCTGGACGATGTGGTCAGGGCAGGCGTCACTGCGGTGCTGAACTATGCACCGACCCAGCTCCGAGCACCGGAACACGTGGCGCTGAGGAGTGTGAGCATGCTGCTCGAGCTGGAAGCCTTGTCTTATGCACTGAGCCGGCAGCGTAGCGCTTGACGAGGCTCAGGAGCGAGCCGTCTCTGCTTCAGCACGCCCAGGCCGCCTTGGAAGAAGGCCCCACGCCCACCGGCGAGTTGGCCCGCCGCGTCCTGGGCATCTCCGGCCACCAGGGGGCGGCTGCCGCCGCCGTCTTTGCCCTGCTTGGATCCGACGAACGGTTCCAGGTAGACGGGCAGGGGATCTGGAGTCTCCGTCCGGGCACGCTCCGACTCGGGTCGCCATTGCGCGATCTGCGATACGCCGTAGTGGACGTGGAGACGACGGGGGGCAAATACGAGCGCGGCCATGGCATCACCGAAGTGGCCATCGTGGAGGTGCAGGGCGGGACCATCGTCGACGAGTTTCAGACGCTGGTGAACCCCGGACGTCGGGTGCCGACCCGCATTGCCCGACTTACCGGGATCACGGATGCCATGTTGCTGCATGCCCCGGTCTTCGGAGAGGTCGCCGAGGACGTGTACCGGCGGCTGGACGGGCGTGTATTCGTGGCCCACAACGCCCGGTACGATTGGGGGTGGCTCCGCGTCCAGCTTGGCGATGCCGTGGGCGCAGTACCCGATATCGATCGTCTTTGCACCGTTCGACTTGCGCGACGCCTGCTTCCCGAGCTTCGCCGACGCAACCTGGATGCGCTGACCGAGTTCTTCCGGATCCCGATCCATCAACGCCACCGGGCCTATGGCGATGCCCTGGCGACGGCCCGGGTCCTCCTCCGTCTTCTCGACCTGGCCGACGGGATTGGCTTGGGCGATCTCCATGCCCTGCGCAGCTACCGCCCGCGCCGTCTCGACCGGCAGCAGATCGACCTCTTCGAGGAGGCGGATCTGGGTGCTCTGGGAGGTCCCCGGATTCCGAGGCCGGTCCCTTCTCGGGGCAAGGGACACCCGCCCCGGTAGCGATTGCCCGACGGACCTCCCGGCGACGCTCCTGGATGCCTAGGAACGGCCCGTACTTGTCACTACCTTATTACGCTTGGCAGGAATCGCAGCCCGAGTCGTGCTTTCGCCGGATTTCGGGCGGAGTGGCTCTCGTCAGCCGTCGCCGGACGGCAACAAACCACACGCAGGGAGATGAAGTGGCGGAGGCTTCCACCACCCCCGTAATCCTCGACGGTGTCCGAACGCCCATCGGCCGCTTCCTGGGGGGCTTGAGCCCTCTCTCGGCCCCGGAGCTGGGGGCCATCGTCGTGCGGGAGATCGTGGCTCGGACCGGAATCGATGTAGACGACGTCGATGAGGTCATCATGGGCAACGTGGTCAGCGCCGGGGTGGGTCAGGCTCCCGCGCGGCAAGCCGCCGTCAGGGGTGGCGTGCCTGCCACCGTCCCGGCCGTGACCGTCAACAAGGTGTGTGGCTCAGGACTGAAGGCCGTGATGCTGGCGGCACAGGCGGTACGGGCTGGGGACGCTGCCCTCGTCGTTGCCGGTGGCTTCGAATCCATGTCCAACGTGCCCCACTATCTCCGGGGTCTCCGAAGCGGCGTGAAGTTTGGAGATCAGACCGTCCAGGACGGCTTGATCCTCGACGGTCTATGGTGCTCCTTCGGGATGTGTCACATGGGGGGGCACGCCGAGTTCACCGCTCAGAAGGCGGGTGTCTCCCGCGCCGACGCGGATGCTTTTTCCCTGGCTTCCCATCAGAAGGCGCTGGCGGCGGCCGAGAGCGGCAAGTTTTCGCGAGAGATCGTGCCGGTGGAAATCCAGACGCGGAAGGGCGTTCAGGTCGTCGCCGCTGACGAAGGACCCCGGTCCGACACGTCTCTCGAGGCCCTGGCCAGGCTCCGCCCTGCGTTTCCCAACGACGCTCCGGAGGGAATCGAGGAGCTCGTGGTCACTGCGGGCAACGCTCCGGGCCTCAACGATGGCGCCTCCGCGGTCGTGGTGGCCAGTCAGGCCTACGCCGAGGCACACGGGCTGGCGTACCGGGCCTTCATCACGGGCTACGCGGCAGGAGGCACGGAGCCCCACGAACTCTTCTTCGCGCCCGTCCGGGCCGTGCGCAGGTTGATGGAGCGGGAAGGGAAGTCCATTTCGGACTACGGCCTTTTCGAGGTCAACGAGGCCTTTGCGGTCCAGGCCCTGGCGGACATGCGGGAGTTGGACATGGATCCGGAGCGTGTCAACGTCCACGGAGGAGCCGTCGCCCTCGGACATCCCATCGGAGCTTCGGGTGCGCGCATCCTGGTTACGCTCCTGGCGGCGATGGAGGACCGAGACGTGGAAACGGGGATGGCGACCCTATGCCTCGGCGGGGGCAACGCCGTGGCGTTGGCCGTGGAACGGCCGTAACCGGAAAACAGAGAATCGGCATCAAGCAAGGAATCGAGGGGGAATGATCGAGTCAGACGTCGGATCGGAGCTGATCCTGCCGGACGCCACCGCGACCACTGGGGTCAAGAAGCCGTCCGCGGTTGCTGCCGGAGGGTGGATCCTGGGCCTCGACCGGTCCCTCGGTCTCAGTCTGGGAATCGTCCTCTTCGCCGCGCTGACCGCTGCCGGGGCCTACGCATCCGTACCCATGGCGCCGGTGCCGATGACGCTCCAGACTCTGTTCGTTCTGCTGGCCGGGACGATTCTCGGCCCGGCGGCAGGGGCGATGTCCCAGCTCCTCTACCTGGTGGTCGGTGCGGCGGGCGCTCCGGTGTTCTCCAGTGGAGGCGCCGGATTGCCCTGGTTGTTCGGGCCCACGGGCGGATTCCTCATGGCCTTCCCCCTCGCTGCGGCGGTTGCGGGGTGGTTGGCCGGGCGCCGGAGACGTTGGCTGCCGACCCTTACAGGGCTCGTTGTGGCCTCCGTCCTCATTTTTGCCCTGGGGGCGGCCTGGCTGGGCGCCACCACCGAGTGGAGCGGTAGTCGGATCGCCCAGGTGGCCGTCATGCCCTTCCTCTTCGGCGCCTTGGTCAAGACAGGGATCGCACTTCTGGTTACGCGACAGGTGGTCCGAGCGGGCAGCCGGTAGGTGGGGAGGGATGCAACCGGGGGCGGCGCCCTGGCATGCGGCGGGCCTTCGCTCGATTACTCCCTTTTGCGGTGACGAGAGGAACCAGGGTCACGGACGGGGCCCGGGCCATCGGGTTCTTCTTGTTGTTCCTCTTCCTCGCTGGCTTGTTCCTCGCACGGGGCTCCGAAGCGGTGGTTGTGCAGGGTGCCGCGATGTTGCTGGCCGCCCTTCTGGCGACGGGCGTCATGGTCCGGACCGAAGGGTTGGCTCTGGCCGCTGTCGGCCTGCCCCTCACGGGGGCATTGAGCGACTTGTTTCGGGGGCTCGCCCTCGGCACTCTGGTGGCTATGCTGGCGGTGCTGCTGGCCGCTGGCGCAGGTGGCCTGCGGTGGGAGCGGGCTCCGGGAGGCCTTATCGAGTACGGGGCCACGGGGTTGTGGACGTTGGCGATCCTCCTGGTGCCGGCGACGGCGGAAGAAGTGGTGTTCCGGGGGTACCCCATGCGGACGCTCGCGAGGAGCTGGGGTCCGGCGATGGCCCTCATGGTCACGTCGGCCGGATTTGCGGCACTCCATGGATGGAACCCGGAGGTGGGGCTCCTGGCCCTGGGCAACATCGGGCTTGCCGGTCTTTTCCTGGGCGTGTTGTTGCTCAAGACGGGTAGCCTCTGGTGGGCTTCGGGCGCCCACGCAGGCTGGAACGTCACCAGTGCTTACGTCGCCGATTTACCGTTGAGCGGCTTGAGAATCGTGGATAGCCCGATGCTGGAAGTGGCCGACGGCGGTCGAACGTGGATCACGGGAGGGTCGTTCGGCCTGGAGGGTGGGGTCGCGGCAACCGTGGCGCTCTGCGTCGGGACGGCGGCCGTCGGTCTGGGCCGTGGTCCCACACCGAGCAGGGCGGCTATGGCTCGCGGCAGCCTGGCCCCGCTGGCGAAGCGGTCGGTGCCCGTCGTGGTGGGTGGGAATAGCTGGGCTTTGGAGGAAGAGTGATCGGCGGCGTGTGCCGATCATAAGAAGAGCATCTCCGGGCAGATGCGTCCCCGAGGCGATGGACCGCCGGGGTGACTCGAAACAGATGGGAAGAGCCTTCGTTGCTGACGACTGAACAGCGGGAGATTCGCGCCCTGGCCAGGGAATTCGCCGAGGGAGAGATCCGTCCCCACAGCCGCGCCTGGGATGAGCGCGGGGACTTCCCCGACGAGGTGCTCGAAGCCCTGGCCGAGTTGGGCTTCATGGGGATGTTGATTCCCGAGGGCATGGGTGGCCTCGGCATGGCTATGCCGGCCTATCTGGCGGTGCTGGAGGCTCTGGCCTGGGGCGACGCGG
>JAHEKK010000299.1 GCA_024638395.1 Gemmatimonadota bacterium
AGGCCATGGATCGGGCCCGATCCGCCGTCGCCACTCTCGGCCCTCTGGACCGCCTCTCGCTGATCGGGTTCGACGAAGCGCCACGGCTCTACCATCGCTCGACCACCGATCATGCCCGGATCAACGCCACGCTGGACACACTCACGACCGGGTCACTCGCGACCCGTTTGGCGCCGGCCGTCCGCCTGGCACGGAGCACCCTGGCCTCGACGACCCTGCCGCGGAGTCGGGTCGTCATCATCAGCGACTTCCAGCGTGGCTCGTGGCGGGGCGACGAGGAGGCCCAGCTTCCGGACGGTGTCGTCCTGGAAACGGTGCCCGTCGGAGAGGTGGGGCCGGCCAACCTTGCGCTGTCGGGGCTCGACCTCGACCGCAACTCGTCCACGGGACGTGACCGAATCTCCGTATCCGCCCGCCTGGTCAACACCTCTACCGACACCTTGAGCACCGAGGCCGTGCTGGTCATCGACGAGTCCCAGGTGCAGAGCCAGCCCGTGACCGTGGCCGGGGGCGAGGCGCTGCGCATCGACTTCGCACCCTTCACGTTGACCCAGATGTTCACCCGGGGCTCGGTCAAGGTGGCCGACCAGGGATTGGCGTCGGACAACGCGCTGAACTTCGTCCTCTCGCCTGGAGGGAACACCCGCGTCCTCGTGGTTGACCCGGCTGGTGCCGGAGAATCGAACCTCTACCTGCGGCGGGCGCTCGGGATCGCGGAGGGATCGGGCTTCCAGGTGCGCGTAACCGCTTCGGCGCCGTCGGCGGCCGACCTCGACGGGGCCGACGCAGTAATCCTGAACGGCGGCCCGCTTCCCGGGGGAGAAGCCGGTCTGAGGCTCCAGGCCTTCGTACAGGCCGGGGGAGGGCTGCTCATCGTTTCCGGGGGGGGAACCCGCGTCGGCGCCGACCATGCCGCCTTCCTGCCCGTAACCGTCGGAGCCACCCGGGACGCCGGACGCGAGCCCATCCGACTCGGATTCGTAGACTACGACCACCGGATCTTCGAAGCCTTCCGAGGCGCAAGGTCGGGCGACTTTTCGAGGGCGAGCTTCTTCCGCGCTCGGTCCCTCACGCCGACCGATAGCACCCGGGTGCTGGCCCGGTTCGACGACGGTACCGTGGCCTTGGCGGAAGCCAGGCGCGGAAAGGGACGCGTACTGGTTTGGGCATCCGGCCTGTCCCGCTTGTGGACGAGCCTCCCGCTGCAGCCCATCTACCTGCCTTTCATGCATCAACTCGCCACCTACCTCGGCGGAGAGAACGAGGCACCGGCCTGGCACGAGTCAGGGGCCACGGTCAACGTGTTCGCGTTGGCGGAGGCAAGCGGCGGCATCGAGCTCCCCGACGACGTGGTGGCGATTCGGCCAGACGGCGGCGCGGTGAGCATCGACCCTGCCGACCCGATCCTCCGTCTGGACCAGCAGGGCACATGGGAGGTACGATCCCCGGGCGACCGACCCGACCACCCCTATGCCCTGGCCGTCAACGTGGACGTGGCCGAATCCGATCTGACACCCCTCGATATGGAGGAACTCCGGGCCTCCATCGGGGGTGGAGGAGAGTACGAGGGCGAGTCCGGTGAGGACGTGACATTGGAAGCCGGGGGCGAGGACTTCGAACGGCGGCAGGCCTTCTGGCGATATCTGATGGTCGCGGCCTTCCTGATCCTGGCACTCGAGTCAGCGCTGGCCAACTGGCTGTCGCGACATACCATCAAAGAAGTGGCAGGACGATAAAAGAGGGGGTAGGGAGCAGGCTGCGGGAGCCGCTGGCTGGCGTATGACGGACCTTGGGAGGGTTGGATGACGAGAGCAAATCGACGCCCGGACATCGAGATCCTGCGTGTCATCGGACAGGTCCGTAGGCGCTGGCGGCTGAAGCTCCTGCTGCGGGGGATGGTGATCATGGGCGCCGGCGCCCTCGCCACATTCCTCGTGTCGGTCGTCGGACTCCAGACGTTCCGCTTCCAACCCGACGCGGTGCAGGCTTTCCGCATTCTGCTCTGGGTGGCCACCCTCGGGCTCTTCGTCCGCTCTGTGCTCCTGCCCCTCTTCCGTCGCATTCCCGACGACCGCGTCGCTCTGTACCTGGAAGAGTATGAACCGTCTCTCCAGTCGCAGCTCCTCACCGCAGTCGAGTCGGCCAGGACAGGGAAGGAACTGGACCAGGGCCTGGTTCAAGCCATCATCGACCGGGCCGTCGAACGGATGCGCCGGATCGACAACGGACGGGCAATCGAACGCCGAGCCATCCGCAGGTCATCGGGCATGTTGGGTGGACTCACGCTGGCCTCCTTCCTCATCATCCTCATGGGTCCAGGATACTTCCGGCACGGCGCCTCTGCCCTGCTCTTTCCGAACCGTGACGCGGAGTCGGTCAACCCCTACAGCGTTTCCGTCGAGCCGGGCGACACGACCATTTCCCGGAACTCGGATCAGCTCATCTCCGCTTCCCTGAACGGCTTCGCGTCCGCCGACGTGGAGCTCTTCGTGTCGAGGGGTGAGACGAGCGGATACGAGTCCGTCCCCATGATCGAGGACGGAGCCGGGGGATTCGAGGGGCTGCTCCTGAGCGTTGCCGACGAGACCCGGTATTACGTGGAGGCGAACGGTGTCCGATCCGGCACCTTCACCTTGGGTGTGGCGGATCTGCCTGCCGTGGAGAGTCTGGGGATGGAGTACGTGTTCCCCAGATATACCGGCCTGGCGCCCCGCACCTTCGAGTACGGTGGCGACGTCGCCGCCCTGGCCGGCACCACCGTGAACCTGACGGTGACGCCGACCCTGGAAACGCCTGGCGCACGGATCATTCTGGACGCCGGCGACACCATTCCCATGACCTCCGCCCCCGACGGTACCTACGGCGGATCCATTCCCGTGCTGCGCGACGGATTCTACGGGATTCAGCTTCAGACCCACGAAGGGGTGTGGGTCGCCGGCGCGCCCGATTATCGCATCGATGTCCTCACCGACCAGGGTCCGTCGGTGTCGTTCAACAAGCCCGGCCGCGACAGCCAGGTCAGCTCCATCGAAGAGGTCTTCCTCGAGGCCAGGGCCGACGACGATTTCGGCATAGCCGACATCACCCTGGTCTATTCCGTGAATGGAGGTCCCGCCGACTCGCTCAGCATCTTTTCCAGCCGAGGGGCGCTGGCCGAAGTGACGGCAGGGCACACCGTCTTCATGGAGGAGTTCGACCTGGAAGTGGGAGACCTGGTGTCCTACTTCGCCATTGCGCGGGACAACGCGCCGTCCCCGGCCATCGCCTTGAGTGACATCTACTTCCTCCAGGTGCGTCCTTTCCGCCGGGATTTCCGCGAGGCGCCTGCCCAGGGAGGCGGAGGAGGTCAGGGTGGGGCGGGAGGCATGGACGACGACCTCTCCGCGATGCAGCGGCAGATCATCGCTGCCAGCTTCAACCTGGTCCGGGACCGAACCCGGTACGAGGAAGACGTGTGGGAGGAGAATGTCGTCAGCGTGGCCCTGACCCAGCAACGCCTGCGGGAACAGGTGGGAACCCTCGGCGAGCGGATCGTGAACCGGGGCATCTCGAACGCCGATGAGGCCTTCCAGGCCATCGCGGACATGTTGCCGGAAGCCGTTGAAGCCATGCAGCAGTCGGAGCAGCTTCTCCGGGACCTGCAGCCCAACGACGCGATCCCTCCCCAGCAGGCGGCGCTGCGCGTCCTGCAAAAGGCGGAAGAGACCTACGAGCGCTTCGTCAGCACGTCTCCACAGCAGGGCGGCGGCGGTGGCCAGGGCGGCGGACCGGACGCCGAGGACCTGGCGGACCTCTTCGAGCTGGAGTTGGACAAACTCCGCAATCAGTACGAAACGGTACAGCGCAGCCAGCAGGAAACCGCCGACAACCAGGTCGACGAGACATTGGAGCGAGTGCGCGAGCTCGCGCGGCGGCAGGAGCAGGAGCTGGAGCGTCAGCGTCGCCGGGCGGCCGCACAGCAAGGGGCGGCAGGGGGCGGCTCCGGGAGCCAGAGCGCCCGTGATCTGGCGGAAGAGGCTGAAGAGGCGGCCCGCGAGCTGGAACGTCTGTCCAGGGAAACGGGTGACCGCCAGCTGGAGGAGATCTCCCGCCAACTCCAGCGCGGGGCGGAGGCCATGCGTCAGTCGGCAGCCGGTAGAGGCAGCGCGGGGGTCGCGGAGGCACAAGACGCACTCCGCCGCCTGCGGGACGTGCGGGATCAACTCGAGGACGTACAGGGTGACCGACTCGAACGAGATCTCGCCGATGCGCAGGCCCGGGCCCGACAGCTTTCCCGCCAACAGGCGGACGTCGAGAATCGCCTCGAGGCCATGGCCGAGAGCGGCCGGCCCTCACCGGACCAGATTGCCCGGATCCGGGAGACGAAGGAGGAGATGGCGGGAGAGGTCGAGGAGATCCTCAACACCCTGACCGATCTCTCGGCACAGGCACGACGGGGGCAGCGTGAGGGCGCCGAGGAGCTGGAGGACGCCGCGGCGACGATCCGGGAGACCCAGCTCCGAGAGCGGCTGTTGTACTCCAGGGGGCTCGTTGGCCAGACGGATCGGGAGTACGTGGAGGCCTTCGAGAACCAGACGGGGCAGGCGATTGCCTCGCTTCAGAACCGGATCGACGAGGCCTCGGAGGCCGTGGCCCGCCAAGGGGACGAGGACCTGGAGACCCAGGCTCTCGAATCGGCCCAGGACCTGGTGAGGGGGCTGGAGTCCATGGAGCGCCGGCTCCAGGATCGGGCGGATGCACCGGGCCAGTCGGGGGAGGAAGGCGATCCCCAGGGTGAGGGCGCCCAGGGCGGCGAGGAGGGGCAGGAAGCCCGCAGTCAGGGGGGTGAGGGAGAGGCAACAGGCCAGGGAGGCCAGGAGGGACAGCAAGGCCAGGGGGGGCAGCAAGGTCAGGGAGGTCAGGAGGGACAGCAGGGTCAGGGTGGCCAAGAGGGCCAGCAAGGTCAGGGCAACCCTCAGGGCGGAGGCGGGGGCCCATCGGTGAACGGTGGCGAAACGTCGGCTGGCCGAGTCGG
>JAHEKK010000300.1 GCA_024638395.1 Gemmatimonadota bacterium
GATCAATGAGGCCCTCGCCCGGCGGCACTTCGGCGACCGCAGTCCCCTCGGCCTTCGCCTCACGGTCCGCTTCAACGGGCCGGTCTCGAGAGAGATCGTCGGCGTCCTCGCCGACGTGCGGCCGCAAGGGTTTGAATCCGAGCCCGTCCCGGAGATCTACATGCCCCTCGACCAGGTGCCCACGGGCTCCTTGACGTACGTGGTCAAAGCCGCGGGCGACCCCGGGGCGATGGCCCCCTCAGTGCAGCGCACCGTGTGGGAGATCGATCCTACCCAATCCGTATGGGCAACCCGTCCTTTGCCCGATCTGCTGGCGGACTGGACGCGGGAGCGGCGATTCAACCTCGCCCTGATGGGCGCTTTCTCCGGACTCGCCATCCTGCTGGCGGCCATCGGCGTCTACGGCCTGATGTCATTCTCCGTGGAACAGCGGGTCGGCGAGCTGGGGCTCCGGCGAGCTCTCGGCAGCGGGTCGGGCGACCTGCTTCGTATGGTACTGGGCCGGGGAGCCGCGCTGGCTGCGATGGGTATCGGGATCGGACTCGTGGGCGCCGTGGCCACGAGCCGATTGTTACAGGGAATGCTCTATGAGGTCGGGCCCTTCGACCCCCTCACCTTCGTCGCCCTGTCAGCCGCAGTCATGGGCGTTGCGGTCCTGGCGGCCTACCTCCCCGCGCGGCGCGCGACGCGGGTCGATCCCATGGTGGCGCTTCGGAACGACTAGTGGACTGTAGCGGTCACGCATTGCGTGCCGTGCGGGACGGTGGGCCCTCACAGTCCACTCGCTCTATGTCCGGCCCTCCCGCTTCAGAAACCATTGGCGGTGGTAATCAGCCAGTGCGTCTCTGAGCAAAGTCGATACGCCGAAGACGTCGAACCCGCCCTGTTCGGCCAGGTGATCCGTGAGGGAAGAGTCGTGGAAGCACCGAACCACGATGTGGGCCCCCGGACTCCTTCGCCTCAAGGTCATGGCCGAGCGGAGGTTGAGTGGATCGTCGTCGGTTCCCAGAACGAAGATGGCCGACCGGCGCTCGGGATCGGGCTGAGGTCCATCCCCGGGGTCCGCACCGAGGCCCTCGATGATATCCTCGACTTCGGCCCACGTTCCTGGGTCGTGGAGATCCCGCTCGAGCGTGAGGAGCTGATGGGTCACCGCCTGCCCGGCGTGCTCGTCGAACTGACGCCGCCTCATCTCGGCCACTCGATCCAGGATCAGCACCGTCGAGAACTCGTCTGGAGCTTCGCTCATCAGCATCTCCAGAATCGTCTGCCCGAAACGTCCGAAACCGGCCAACACCACGACGTCGGCGAGTCGCGTCTCCTCGAACCGGGGGACCAGCCGTCGGTGCACCAACTCGTCGGCGGCGATCCTGTGGGCGTTGAAGAGTCTTCGCCCGGAGAGCGTGGCCCCGTTCCGGCTTGCTTCCTGGCCCCCCCCTCCGACAACGCTTCGCTCCAGGGCTCCGTCCGACACGTGGGCCACAATGCGGTCCGCCAGCCGCGGATGGCCGCCGAGGATGTCAGTGGCTGCTTCCAGGTTGACGAGGTCACTGCCGGTGGTGAGCACCACCCCACGGGCCCGATGCAGGCGTAGCGCCTCGATGGTGGACTGGTTGCGGATATCCCCACTCAGGAAGAGTGCCTCGTGTCGGTTGACGGCCCCGATGACGTTCACGTGATCCGACAGAACATCCACGACCAGGACTCGCCGACGAGGGTCCACGTCCCGGAGAGCCTCAAGGTAGAGCCGTCCGATTTCGCCCATGCCCGCGATCACGATGTGGTCCCGGAGCCCCTTGAGCCTCCACCATCTGGGATTCCAGATGTGGAGCAAGCTCTCGATCAGGGCACCCGCCGTGAGCAGTGGGGCGGCGAAATAGGCCGTCCAGAGAAGGTCTCGTCCGACCACCGGCCCTTCCACCGGCACGCCGAGATCCAGGCCGCCCAGCACGAAGAGGCCGATGGCGTAGTAGAGCTGTGTGGCCAGTCTGGCCCCCGGGATCCCCGGCCTGTCGGACACCTCGACGCCCATGCGGAACGCGAGGATGGCGAAGAGCGTGACCAACACGGCCAGTGACAACCGCCAAGCGAGCCCTGTGGGGAAACGAGGCGGACGGGTGCGGGAGGGCATTGACGAATTTAGGATGTGCTGCCTGGAGACACGAAACAGGAGTTGCTTCCCGTGATGCCATCACGCAGAACCCTACCGCCTCGCTTGTTAATGGTGGCGGCCCTCATATCCGTCCCCGCGACCGCTCTGGGACAACAAGCGACGCTTCTGGACACTGATGACTTCGACCGATGGGAACGCCTGGGCAGCTCCGTCCTCGCCCCCATGGGGGACTGGGTTGCATACGAGGTGACCAGGAACGACGAGTCCCGTGAACTCCGGATCTGGGGGCAATCACAGGACTCCACGATCGTCATTCCCTGGGCCAGCGATCCTGCCTTTTCTCCGGACGGCCGCTGGCTGGCCTGGGTTGCCGGCCACTCGACGGAAGAAGAAGACGCGGCCCAGGATTCGGACACACCCCTTCGAGAGGGCGTGGGGCTGCTGGACCTCAGGAGCCCTGGAAGCCCGGCCCGCTTCGAAGATGTCACGGACTTCTCCTTCGATCCGACGGGTGGATGGTTGGCGCTGCTGGCCCACCGAAACGGGAGCGATTCCGAGGCCGGCGCAGGGCTGCGGATCGTGAAGCTGGACGGCGGGTCGGTGACGAGCTTTGGATCCGTGGGCGAGATGTCCTGGTCACACAGAGGGCCTCTCCTGGCCATGGTCATCGCGTCCGGCTCCGACGAGGGGAACGGTCTGCAGGTCTACGATGCGGGCAGCGGCCGGCTTCACGCCCTGGACCACTCGGGCTCCCGGTACACCGGGCTGTCCTGGCGCAGAGACGCAGCCGATCTGGCTGTGCTGCGCTCGGAGGAGGCGGCCAGCGAGGACGGCGAGGCCTATGCCGTGCTCGCGTGGCGGGACGCCATATCCGGAGGCGGGCCCAGCCTTCTCCAACCACGGCCTACAGGCTCGGGTGACACCCTCCAGGTCGTCGAACACCACACGCCCGCCTGGTCTCCCACCGGGACCATGGTGTCGGTGGGGCTGCGCCCCGTACCGCAGGATCCCGAGGGCGACTCGGCGGACGCGGAGGGCGGGCCTCAGGCTGGTGCGGCCCCCGCAGGAGATCCTCCCGACGGGGCCGCCTCGGAGCCCGACAGTGAGGAGTCCCCCGAGACCGCCGACGTTCAGATCTGGCATTCAGGAGACGTCGAGGTCTATGCCCAACAGAAGGCCGCGGAAGACCGCCGTGCCGCCCGGACGCTGACCGCGGTATGGCACCTGCAGGACGATCGGGTGGTGATGGTCTCGTCCGGTTTGGACACGTCCGTGGAGATCCTGCACGGCTGGGATCGCGCCCTGGAGGAGACCGACCGGCCCTACCCATGGGGCGCCATGTTCGGCAGGCCGTACCACGATGTCTGGGCGGTCGACCTGCACACCGGGGCTCGGGCCAGGGTCCAGGAACGGGTCCGCTACGCCTGGGCGAGCGACGGTGGACGCTGGCTCCTCTCCTTCGATGGTGAGGACTACCTGACCGTCGACCTCGAGTCGGGTGCCCGGGTCAACCTCACCGAGGCTGTCCCTGCAGTCTTCGCGGACACCGCGTACGACACACCGACCGACCTTCTTCCCCCTTTCTCGTTCGGCCCGGGGGGATGGTTGGAAGGAGACGCCGCCGTCTACCTCTACGACGAGCACGACGTCTGGCGCGTGGCGCCCGACGGGTCCGGGGCCGAACGGATGACGGAGGGCGCCGAAGCCGGCGTCACCCACCGCGTGGCGTTCTTGCCCGACCTGGACGATGAGCCGGGCCTGAACCCGGAGGCACCGCTCTACCTCACGCTTTACGACGAGCGGTCGGAGGAACGGGGCTTCGGCCGTCTCGACGGTGACGGAGAGCTCTACCGGCTCCGTTTCGAGAACGCATTCCTGTCCAACCTGGCCCGGGCCGACAGCGCCGCGGTCTTCGTCTATCGCCGGATGGCCCACGACGACCCGCAGGACCTCTTTCTGGCGGGGCCCGACCTCGACCGGCCCATGCAGGTCACGGACATCAACCCGTTCATGACCGAATACGCGTGGAGCCGTGCGGAGTTGGTGAACTTCCAGAGCGAGTCGGGGCGGGACCTTCAGGCGGTCCTCCAGTATCCCGTCGGATATGAGCCGGGCACTCGGGTCCCGATGATCGTCTACACCTACGAGATGCTCTCGCCGCAGATCCACGTCTTCGAGAACCCCAGCGAGCGGGACTACTACAACTTCACCAGTTGGACCCAGCACGGGTACGCGGTGCTCCTGCCGGACATCGTGTACCGTTGGCGGGAGCCGGGACCGAGCGCCGTCGAGTCGGTGCGGGCCGCCGTTGCGAAGGTGGTCGCCATGGGGGTGGCCGACCCCGATCGGGTGGGCTTGATCGGACACTCGTGGGGAGGGTACCAGGCAACCTACCTACCCACACGGACGGACATCTTCGCCGCGTCGGTGGCGGGCGCTCCCCTGACGGACTTCGTCAGCTTCATGGGGGCCCTCCATTGGAATCCCGGACTCCCCGAACTGAGTCACTGGGAGACCGGGCAGGCGCGGATGGAAGTGCCCTTCTGGGAGGACCCCGAGGCCCACCGCCGGAGCTCGCCCATCCATGGAGTCCAGGATCTCGAAACGCCACTCCTCATGGCGTTCGGCAACGAAGATGGCGTGGTGGACTGGGATCAGGGGACCGAGTTCTACAATTTCGCCAGGCGTGCCGGAAAACAGATGGTGCTCCTGGTCTATGAGGGGGAAGACCACGGATTCCGGGACAAGGCCAACCAGATCGACTACCATCGCCGCATCCTCGAGTGGTTCGGCCACTACCTCAGAGATGAGCCGGCGCCGGACTGGATAACATCGGGAGTCTCCATCGAGGACCTGGACCGGGAGCGGAGTCGCGTCGCGGGGAAGAAACCGAAC
>JAHEKK010000008.1 GCA_024638395.1 Gemmatimonadota bacterium
GAACCACTCCCAGGGCGTCGCGTTGGCGGCGCGTCACTACGGAGTCGAGGCGGTAGTCTGCATGGCCGAGAACGCCACCCCTTCGAAGATTGCCGCTACCGAGGGATACGGCGCCCGCGTGGTGCTCCACGGCTCCATCTGGGACGAGGCGAACGAGAAGGCCCTGGAGCTGGTGGAGTCCGAGGGCTACACCTACGTCCATCCCTTCGACGATCCGGATCTCATCGCGGGCCAGGGGACGGTGGGGCTGGAGATCCTAGAGGACAACCCGGGAGTGGACGTGCTCGTGGTGCCCATCGGCGGCGGTGGCCTGATATCCGGCGTCTCCATGGCGGCCAAGGCCATCAAGCCCGACGTGAAGGTGATCGGAGTCGAGTCTTCAGGTGCCCCGGCCATGAAGTTGAGCGTGGAAGCCGGACACCGCGTCACGCTCGATCGGGTGGACTGTATCATCGACGGGCTGAGGGTTCGGCAGGTCGGGGAGAACACCCGGTCCGTGGTGTCCCGCTTCGTCGACGAGATCGTCACGTTGCCCGACGAGAGGATCTTCGAGGCGGTGGTTTGGCTCATGGCCCGCGCCAAACTGGTGGCTGAAGGGGCCGCCGCGGCGCCCGTCGCGGCCTTACTCGCCGGCATGGTCAGCGCCGCCCCCGGGTCCAATGTGGTCTGCGTGCTCAGCGGCGGGAATCTGGATCTCGATCAGCTCCACGGGCTGCGCTGGAACTGATCCCCGGGTGCCATCCCCGGATGGCGGTGGGACCATTTCCGACGCCGCCGTAGGGACTCTCCCTCCATCGGCTCGTGCCGGAGACTTCCAAACTAGAATTGCGCGAGTAGGCCTTGGGTCCTCCCGCCTGCTCGCTGGAAGGCTCTCCCCAGCGCGAGGAGGTCGAGGATGGCAGCCAAGGGTGACTGGCTCGTCGGCGAGTTGGAGCGGAGGGGGGTCACGCGGCGAGAGTTCGCAGCCTTTTGTTCCACAGTGGCCGGCATTCTGATGCTTCCCCGCTCCGCCGGCGCGGAGTTGGCCCAGGCGATGGCCACCGGACGCAAGCCGACCCTGGTCTGGCTCGAATTCCAGGATTGCGCGGGCAACACGGAGTCATTTCTTCGGGCCGCCCGTCCCTCCGCTGCGGACATCCTGTTGGATACCCTTTCCGTCGACTATCACGAGACGATCATGGCGGCGGCGGGACACCAGGCCGAAGCCGTGCTTCAGGACACGGTATCCGGCCAATCCGGCCAATATCTGGTGGTCGTCGAGGGCTCCATCCCCACCGGGGCCAACGGGGCCTATTGCACCATCGGCGGGCGATCGGCTCTGGACATCGTCCGGGAGGTATGCGGGAGCGCCCAGGCCACCATCGCCGTGGGCACGTGTGCGGCGTTCGGAGGGATTCCTGCTGCGGCCCCCAATCCTACCGGGGCCTTGAGCGTGGCCGATGCGGTTCCCGGAATCCGGAACCTCATCAATCTCCCGGCCTGTCCTGCCAATGCGGCGAATCTCGCCGCTCTGGTGGTCTACTTCGTCACGTACGGCCGCTGGCCGCCCCTGGACGGTCTCCGTAGGCCCCTCTTCGCCTACGGCAAGACCATTCACGACAACTGTGAGCGACGAGCCCACTACGACGCGGGCCAGTACGTGGAACTGTGGGGCGACGAAGGCCACCGGAAGGGCTACTGCCTGTATAAAGTGGGCTGCAAGGGGCCGGTCTGCTTCCAGAATTGCCCCGAGGTGGGCTGGAACGAGGGCACCAACTGGCCCGTGGGCTGCGGCCATCCCTGTCTCGGCTGCGCGGAGCCCGATTTCTGGGACAAGATGACCCCTTTCTACGCCCATCTGGACGGGTTCCCCGGATTCAACCGCCAGACGCACATCGACAAGGTGGGGGCCTGGGGCACTCTGGGGGTCGCCGCGGCCTTCGGGGCACATGCCCTCATTCAAATCGCCAGGCGCAGGGGCACCGGAGATGCTCAGGATGACTCCGCGGAAACTGGAGAGACGTCATGACCCACATCGTCGTAGACCCGGTTACCCGCATCGAGGGGCATCTCCGTATCGAGGCGGAAGTCGAGAACGGAAGCGTTCAGAACGCTTGGTCATCCGCCACCATGTTTCGGGGAATCGAGCTGATTCTGAGGGGCAGGGATCCACGGGACGCGTGGGCCTTCGCCCAACGCATCTGCGGCGTCTGCACCACCGTGCACGCCATCGCCTCCATCCGGGCCGTGGAGGACGCCATCGGGGCCGAGCCCCCGCCCAACGCCCGGCTCCTCCGCCAGATCATCATGGCCACCCAGATGATCCAGGATCACGTGGTCCACTTCTATCACCTCCACGCCCTGGACTGGGTCGATATCGTCTCGGCGCTCTCGGCGGATCCGGCGGCAACCGCGCGCCTTGCCCAGTCGATCTCTGATTGGCCTCTGTCGAGCGCCGTCTACTTCCGGGGCGTCCAGGAGCGGGTCCAGACCTTCGTCGACCGGGGCCAGCTCGGCCCCTTCGGCAACGCCTACTGGGGACATCCGTCGTACCGCTTGCCGCCGGAAGCCAATCTGCTGGCCGTGGCCCACTACCTGGAGGCCCTGGATTGGCAGCGCGAGGTGGTGAAGATCCACGCGATCCTGGGCGGGAAGAACCCCCACCTCCAGAACTTCCTCGTCGGAGGCATGGCTTCGCCCGTCGATCCGAACGAGCAGGCTTCCATCAACGTGGGCTCCATCGCCCAGATGAAGAGCCTGGCCGCCGATGCCCTGGAGTTCGTCACCAAGGTCTACATGCCCGACCTGATGGCGATCGCGTCTTTCTACACGGACTGGGCCGCCATCGGGGGCGGGGTGGGCAACTACATGTCGTACGGGGAATACCCGGAGGGAGAGGCGCCCAATGCCCCCATGTTCCTGCCTTCGGGAATCATCCGGAACCGGGACCTCGCTAACGTTCTCCCCCTGGACCCGGGCCTCATCACCGAATCGGTGACGCATTCGTGGTACGAGGATCGGGACGGTGCTCCCCTTCATCCGTTCCAGGGAGAGACCAACCCGAGCTACACGGGTCCCGCGCCACCCTACGACCGCCTCGACACCGAAGGGAAGTACTCCTGGCTGAAGTCCCCCCGGTACGATGGGGCGCCCATGGAGGTGGGCCCGCTGGCCCGGATGCTGGTGGCCTACGGTCGCGGCCACCCGCGAGTGCAGGAGCTGGTCGGGTCCGTCCTGTCCCAGCTCGGGGTCGGCCCGGAAGTGCTCTTCTCGACTCTGGGACGGGTGGCCGCCCGAGGCATCGAGACCCAGCTCCTGGCCGAGAGGCTCGATGGGTGGATCGACGAGCTGGCGGAGAACATGGGCCGCGGTGATCTGCGCATCGCCGACAATTCCAAATGGGATCCGTCGAGTTGGCCGAGGGAAGCCACCGGAGCCGGTATGCACGAAGCCCCCAGGGGCTCTCTGGGACACTGGGTGCACATCCGTGACGGATCGATCGCCAACTACCAGTGCATTGTTCCCTCCACCTGGAACGCGGGTCCCAGGGACGGGCAGGGTCAGCCGGGGCCCTACGAGGCCGCTCTTCTGGGCACGCCGGTGGCCGATCTGGAGCAGCCTATCGAGATCTTGAGGACCGTGCACTCCTTCGATCCTTGCATCGCCTGCGGAGTCCACGTCCTGGACGGTCGTGGCAACCTGCGGGCCAAGGTGAAGGTGCTATGAACGCTCGCGCGGAGGCAGCGCCGGCCCGGGTGTACGTCTGGGAGTTCCCCGTTCGTTTGACCCACTGGACCATCGTCCTGTCCGTAGTGGTCCTGGCCGTGACGGGGATCTACATCGGTAATCCCTTCCTGACGGTGGCCGGCGAGGCCAGGGACCACTTCGTCACGGGAACGATCCGTGTCATCCACTTCTACGCGGCCATCGCGTTCGCCTTGGCCGTCCTGGCTCGCGTGATCTGGATGTTCATGGGAAACCGGTACGCCCGGTGGCCCCAATTCGTCCCCATGGATGAGGGGCGCCGGCGCGGAATCGTCCAGACCCTCCAGTTCTACCTCTTCCTGCGGAGGGATCCACCGCCTACCGCCGGGCACAATCCCCTGGCCGGCGCTACCTACTTGGCCGTGTTCGGCCTGTACTTCGTTCAGATCTTGACGGGCCTGGCCATGTACTCTGCGAGTGCCCCCGTGGGGTCCCCTTTCGGAGTGTTCTCCGCCTTCGTGCCCATCCTGGGTGGCCTTCAAACGGCCCGCTACGTCCACCACATCGCCATGTGGCTGATTCTCGGGTTCGTGGCCCACCACGTGTGGAGCGCGATCGAGGTGGCGCTGGTGGAGCGTAACGGCATCATCGAATCCATGGTGACCGGGTACAAGACGGGGGTGCCCGACGAGGAAGCGAAGTCCCGTGACGAGTGAAGGGGTTCCGCGACTCTGCGTCCTCGGCCTGGGAAACCTCCTGTGTCGGGACGACGGTCTTGGCGTCGTTGCCGTTCAGCGGCTGCTCGCGCAGTACCGGTTGGGGCCCGGCGTCGTGGCCTTGGACGGTGGGACCCTGGGCATGTCCCTCATGAGCCATGTGGCCGACGTGCCCTCCTTGCTACTCGTCGACGCCGTCGAGTTGGACGAGCCGCCGGGTACGCTGGTGCAGCTAACCGGTGAGAACGTCGCCCTGGCTGCCGCCCAGCGGTTGTCGGTGCATCAGGTCGGTGTCGTGGATCTTCTGGACGGCCTCCGCCTGACGGGCCGCTACCCTGAGTCTCTGCATCTGATGGGCCTCGTCCCCGAGACGACGCAGCTGGGGGTCGATCTGTCGCCGGCGGTCGAAGACCGGCTGCCGGATCTCGTTCATCGGGTTGCGGAACGCATCGAGGCTCTGGGCTTCACCGCCGTTCCCATCCCATTGGCCCCGGACGGAGGCCATGAGGTCCACGCCGGGTCGGACCCTGTGGGTCATCATGTGGCTGTCGGCCTGTAGCGGGCCGGACGCCGGCAGCAGCGGCCCGGGCTCGCGTGGGGAGTTCGGTGCCGCGTCTTCCGACAGGGGAGAGGTGTCGTTCCTGCGTCACTGTTCCATCTGTCACGGCGCCCGGGGCGATGGCCGGGGGCCGAGGGCCGGCTCGCTCTCCAGCACGCCCCGGGACTTCACCAATCCGGTCTGGAGGGAAGGCCAGAAGCCCGAGGACATTTTCCGCATCATCACGGACGGGCTGACAGGCACCGCAATGCCGGCGTGGGGCCCCAGTCTCGGCCCGTCCGAGCGCTGGGACCTGGTGGCCTACGTTCTCGACGTGGCCCGGGAGTGAGGAGGAGAATCGTGGAGTCAACTGCCGCGCTACGGGAGGTATCCCGATGCACGAGCTGAGCATCGCGATGGAGATCTGCCGGATCACTGAAGAGGCGGTCGGCCCCGACCGCCTTGAAGACGTGATCGAAGTGGGCCTGGACGTGGGTATCGACGCGGATGTGGTCATCGACAATCTGGAGTTCTGCCTGGAGGCTCTACTGGCGGGGCCTCCCTTTGGAAGAGGCCGGCCCGTCATCGCATCCCGTCCGGGTGACGACCTACGCGTGACCTATCTGGAGGTGGACGATGCCGATCAAGCGAATTGAGGTTCGTGAGCGGGTCATGACCCGGAACGACGAGTTGGCCGCAGCCGTTCGCCACACCCTCGAGGAAGCCGGTGTTCCGGCCTTCAACCTGGTCTCCTCGCCGGGGTCGGGAAAAACCAGACTCCTGGAACAGACCCTGGCCGATCTGGGTGATGAGCTTCGAATGGCTGTGGTCACGGGCGACGTCCAGACCTCGAACGACGCGGAACGACTCGCTCGCCATACCGACCGTCTGGTACAGGCCGTCGTCACCAACGGGGCGTGCCATCTCGACGCACGGCAGGTGGGTGAGGCCTTGGCGGAGCTGGATCTGGGCGAGACGGATCTCCTGTTCATCGAGAACGTCGGCAACCTCGTGTGTCCCGCCAGTTGGGATCTGGGTGAGGCGGAGAAGGTGGTCCTCTTTTCGGTGACCGAGGGCGAGGACAAGCCGGTCAAGTACCCCAAGATGTTCGAGAAAGCCTCGACGGCCGTCATCACCAAGACCGATCTCCTGCCCTACGTCCCCTTCGACCTGAACCGGGCCCGGCGGTTCCTTCACGAAACGAACCCGGACCTTCGGGTGATCCTGGTTTCCGCCCTCGGAGGGGCGGGACTCGAGCATTGGTACGACTACCTGCGATCCCGCGTCAACGTGGCGCGCGCAGAGCGTCGTAGCCTCCACACTGCGTGAATGACGGTGGCGACCCTCGGCGTTCGCGGAGGCCGTTCCGGCGGCACGACGGATCACCGCACCGACGGACTCGCGGCTGATCTCTACGCCTGGGAGATTGACGTCCAGGGTGTGGTGCAGGGAGTGGGGTTTCGCCCTTATGTGCACCGAGTGGCCGAGGCCCACGGCATCGGGGGATGGGTGCGTAACGAATCCGGTCGCGTATCCATCCGCGCAGAGGGAGCGAGCGAGGCCCTGGAGGGATTCCTGGCCGAGCTCGAATCCGGCTGGCCCCCCATGTCCCGGGTCGATCGGCTGGCCGTAGGTCGGACGCGCCCCCGTGGATACGAGGGGTTCTCCATCGCGGAGAGCCGGACGACCGCGCGTGGCGGCCTGCCAGTATCCCCCGACCTGGCCATGTGTGCGTCCTGCGAGACCGAGCTCCTGGACCCCGCGAATCGCCGGTACCGCTACCCCTTCATCACGTGCACGGACTGTGGACCGAGGTACACCCTGATCGAGGCGATGCCCTACGACCGGGACCGGACCCGCATGGCCGTCTTCTCCCAGTGTCCGGCCTGCATGAGGGAATACGAGTCACCCAGGGACCGCAGGTACCACTCGGAGACGAACGCCTGTCCGAGCTGCGGCCCGCGCCTGTGGATGGAAGTCGCCGGGGAGGTGGTAGAGGGCTGGGATGCGGTGGTGAGGGCCGGACGGCTGCTGGATGAGGGGGCCACCCTGGCCATCCGGGGACTCGGGGGGTTCCATCTCGCTGCCTCGGCCGTGGATGAAGGAGCTGTGAGGCGCCTGAGGCGTCGCAAGGGCCGGGACGGAAAGCCCCTCGCCGTCATGGTGCGGGATTTGACACACGCCCGGAGTTGGGTCGAGGTCGATGAAGAGGCGGCGTTGCTTCTCAGCGGTCCCGCCCGGCCCATCGTGCTCCTGCCCGGCCGTCATGGCCATCCGCTGGCACCCTCTGTCGCGCCGGGCCTCCAGGAGACCGGGGTGATGCTGGCGTACACCCCTCTTCACCGACTGCTTTTCGAGGTCGTCGACGCCCCCCTCGTGATGACCAGCGGCAATCGGAGTGACGAGCCCATCGCCATCGCCAACGACGAGGCCAGGGAGCGACTGGCCTCCATCGCGGACGCCTTCCTACTGCACGACCGGGAGATCGCGTCCAGATATGACGACTCGGTGGTGCGCCCCGGGCGGGAGGGACCGGTGTTCCTGCGCCGGGCCCGGGGCTTTGCCCCCCTGCCGATTGACCTGCCCCTGCCGGCGGAAACGCCGATTCTGGCTGTGGGGCCGCACCTGAAGAACACCTTCACCCTGGCGCACGGACGGCGGGCTTTTGTGAGCCAGCACATCGGAGACCTGGACACCCTGGAGGCGCTGCAACACTTCGAGGACACGCTGGCCCGGTACCGTCGGCTCTTCGGGATCGATCCCCGGATCGTTGTCCACGACCTCCACCCGGGATACTTGTCCACGCGAGTGGCCACCGAGCTGGCGGAGCGCCTCCAGGCCGAGGCCTGGGGCGTCCAGCACCACCATGCCCATATCGTGGCCGTTGCCGCGGAGGCAGGCCGCACGGATCAGGTGGTGGGGTTGGCCTTCGACGGCCTCGGGTACGGTGAAGACGGCTCCATCTGGGGAGCGGAGGCCATGGTGTCCGACCCGTGGAACTATCGCCGGCGGGGCCGCCTCGCCGACGCGCCCATGCCGGGTGGCGATCTGGCTTCCCGCTCCCCTTGGCGGGCAGCCCTCGGATACGCCGCGTTGGACGATGGGGACCGGGGTTGGGTCGATGGGTGCCTGGAAGGCATCGACGCCCGGGAGGTTGTCGCCGCCCGGTGGCAAATCGACAGTGGCACCAACGCGCCCCTCACGTCGTCCATGGGGCGGCTTTTCGACGCTGCTGCGGCGATTCTGGGCGTCCGGCAGGCGTCGTCCTTCGAGGGACAGGCCGCCATGGAGCTGGAAGCGTTGGCGGGCACCTGGAGGGGCGACCGGTCAGCCGATGGGCGGGGATCGCCGGACCTACCGTTTCCCGTACGTGCGGACGGCGAAGACGGGTGGGTCATGGACCCAGTACCCCTCCTCAGAGCGTTGGCCCGGGAACGGATCTCCGGTACTTCCCGGGCCGCACTGGCCGCGGCGTTCCATGAAGCCGTTGCCGTCGCTTCCGCGGGACTGGCTCGGCGCGTCGCGGAGGCCGAGGGGCTGGATACGGTCGCCTTGGGCGGTGGCGTCTTCCAGAACAGCCGCTTGCGATCGCGGGTCCGTGAGCAACTGGAGTCCGTAGGTCTGGGCGTGCTCATTCCCAGACAACTCAGCCCCAACGACGGGTGTGTGAGCTACGGCCAGGCAGTGGTGGCGGCTGCACGCCTCACCCCAACGAAGAGGGAGACCTGACATGTGTCTCGGTATTCCGGGCAGGATCGTGAGCCTCTCCGACGGCGGAGGCCTGCTCATGGGCATGGTGGATTTCGGGGGGGTGCGTCGGGAGGTCTGCTTCGCCTACCTCGATGGCCAGGTGGAGGTCGGAGACTACGCCGTCGTACACGTGGGGTTCGCCATTTCGCGGGTCGACGAGGAAGAAGCAAGGCGAACCTACGAGGCCTTGAAAGAGATGAGTGAGCTGGACGAGCTGGATTGGATGCGGGAGGTGGCGGAGACGGGACTCGGGCCGCTTAAGGAGAGGCCGGCATGAAATACCTGGATGAGTACCGTGACCCGCAACTGGCCCGTACCCTGGTGGCGCGGATCAAGGAAGAATCATCAAGACCTTGGGTGATGATGGAGGTCTGCGGCGGGCAGACCCACACCATCGTGCGGCAGGGTATCGGGGAAGCCCTTTCCGGCTCCGTCGAGATGATCCACGGGCCCGGGTGTCCGGTCTGTGTTACGCCTCTCGAACAGATCGACAGAGCCCTTCACCTCGCGAGTCGGCCCGAGGTCATCTTCACATCCTTCGGGGATATGCTGAGGGTCCCCGGTAGCGAGTGCGATCTCCAGCAGATTCGCGCCCGCGGGGGAGAGGTGCGCGTCGTGTACTCTCCTCTCGACGCCCTGGAGCTGGCCAGGAACAACCCGGACCGGGAGGTGGTGTTCTTCGCCGTCGGGTTCGAGACCACGGCGCCGGCCAACGCCATGGCCGTGTGGCGGGCGAGAGAGCTGGGCGTCGAGAACTTCAGCGTGCTGGTATCCCACGTGACCGTCCCTCCGGCGATGGTGGCGATCCTCGAATCCCCCGACAACCGGGTCCAGGCTTTTCTTGCCGCCGGCCACGTGTGTACGGTCATGGGCTGGACCGAGTACCTGCCCCTGGCGGAGAGGTACCGCGTTCCCATCGTCGTCACGGGGTTCGAGCCGCTCGACATCCTGGAGGGGATTCTCATGGCGGTTCGCCAGTTGGAGAGTGGCCGCTACGAGGTGGAGAACCAGTACGTCCGCTCGGTCACCCGGCAGGGCAACCTTCCGGCACAGGATCTGGTATCCCGGGTCTTTCACCTCGTCGACCGTCAATGGCGAGGAATCGGGATGATTCCGAGCTCCGGCCTGGGTCTTCGCGAGCCCTTCGCGGCCCACGACGCGGAGCGGAAATTCGCCCTCGAGGGCATCACGGCCGACGAGCCTTCGGTGTGCCGGGCCGGAGACGTCCTTCGAGGACGGATCAAGCCGAACGAATGCGGGGCCTTCGGAAAGGCCTGTACTCCCGAGCGACCCCTCGGGGCCCCCATGGTGTCTTCGGAAGGCGCCTGTGCCGCCTACTACAATTTCAAACGGTTTCCCGCGCCCGATCCCCGGGCCGCGGACGTCGCCGCTGCGAGGGCCCTATGAGCGGCAAGGCGTTGGCAGTTGGACCGGCCTGCCCGGTTCCAGCGCAAGATGTCGAACGGGTTCAGTTGGGCCACGGGTCCGGCGGAAAGCTGAGTCGCCAGCTGCTGCGCGACCGGTTTCTGCCGCGCTTTTCCAACCCGGCCCTGGATCTTCTGGGGGACGGGGCGGTGCTGCCGGCGACTGGATCGTCGCGCCTCGCCATGTCGACGGACACGTTCGTGGTTCGTCCACTCGAGTTCCCCGGCGGGAACATCGGTACGCTGGCCGTTCACGGGACCCTGAACGACGTGGCCATGATGGGAGCGCGCCCCATGGCGCTATCCGCCGGGTTCGTCCTGGAGGAGGGTCTTCCCCTGGATCTGCTCGACCGGATCCTGGACGCCATGGCCGAGGCGGCGCGTCAAGCGGGCGTTGATCTGGTTGCGGGCGATACCAAGGTCGTCGAGCGGGGGAAGGCCGACGGTCTCTACATCAGCACCACGGGCCTGGGCCTCATCGCAGACGGCTTCACCCCCTCCCCCCAGGCGGCGGAGGTTGGCGACGTTGTCCTGGTGAGTGGTCCCATCGGTTGTCATGGCGTGACCATCCTGGCGACCCGTGGGGATATCGGATTCGAAGTGGAAACGGAGAGCGACACGGCGTCTCTCCATCCCCTGGTGGAACGCCTCCGGAAGTCTTGTGGCGACGCTGTTCACGTGCTCCGCGATCCGACACGGGGGGGCGTGGCCAGTGCCCTGAATGAAATCGCGGAAGCCTCGGACATCGGCGTGGAGCTCGACGGAATCGAGAAGGCGGTACCGGCGCCGGTCCAGGGTGCTTGCGAGATGCTGGGGCTCGATCCCCTCTACGTGGCCAACGAAGGCATCCTCGTCGCTTTCATCGCTGCCTCGGCAGCCGACCAAGCCCTGGCCGTCTTGCAGGGCCATCCCTTGGGAAGGGAGGCCCGGATCATCGGGCGCGCGGTGGATCGCCACCCGGGGATGGTGGTCGCACGGACGGGCCTTGGGGGAACGAGGATCGTGGACTTGCTGCCGGGGGCCCAATTGCCCCGGATCTGTTGACCGACGGTGGGCCGGGGTTCACTGTCGGGCGGGTGGGGAGAACGAAACGCGAAAGGAGCAGTGCAATGAAGAGCACGTTGAGAGGGCTAATGGTACTGATCCCGATTCTCCTCTGGCCCATGGGTCTCGGCGCCCATCAACTCGACTCGGCTTCGGCTGGCTTCTGGACCCGGATCGCCCATCTCTTCACCAGTCCCGATCATGTGCTCGCGCTCGTAGGCGCGGCTGTGGTCGGAGGGGTCTTCTGGCGGGTGAGGACCGGAGGCCGCCGGGGCCCATCCGGATTCCGGACCCCGGGGTCCCGGAGCGCCGGACACGCTCCGAGGGGCTAAGCTCTCCTCTAGTGCGCTGATCGCGTCATTCGGGACGCTCGTGGAGCCACAGACGGGTTTCCAGGTGCTTCCGAACGGACGGCCACTCGGAGCGCAGGATGGAGTACATGACGTCGTCCCGAGGGCTTCCATCGCGGCGTATTCCGTGGTGACGTAGCACACCGTCTCTCTTGGCGCCGAGGGCCTCGATGGCGGCTTGCGACCGCAGATTCATGAGGTCGGTGCGAAACCCCACGACCCCGCATCGCAGGCGTTCGAACGCATGTTCCAACAGGAGTAGCTTACACGTCGTGTTGACGTGTGTGCGCTGCCACGCCGGCGTGTACCAGGTGTAGCCGATCTCGACACGCCGAATCGACGGGACGACATCGTGAAAGCGAGTTGATCCGATCACGGTGCCGCCGGCGAGCTCCCGAACCACCCAGGGGAGAAAGCGCCCCTCCGAAAGCCCGCCGAGGGCTTCCTCCACGTACTCCAGGACGCCGTCCGGTTTCGGAACGAAGGTGTAGAACAGCCTCCACTGCTGTCCGGCTGTCGCCGCGTCCCGAAGCTCGTCCACGTGGTCCCTGGAGAGGGGCTCGAGCCTCACGGCATGGCCTTCGAGGGTGACCGGCTCGAGAGACCACGGTTCCACGGGCTCTCCTCCCATCTGACTCGGGCGTTTGTGAGGGCGCCACTCCATCTACGGATCCCGACAGAGCAAGTCAACCGAGCCTGCGGGGGCAGGGGTGTAGCCGGTGAGTCCCCGGCTCCGGATTGTCACGGAAGTGTTGCGACCCTCACCGCACCGGCGGCGACGCGGGTGGTCAGCGGCGCGACTCCGAAGATCCCCGGCTGCTCCAATAGTCAGACGTCACCCGTGCAATGGTCCGCATCTCTCCATGAAACCGCTCGCTCTCCGTCCAGAAGGGGAAATGGGCGGACTCGTCGAACCAGACGAGCTTCTTCAGCGGGGCGTCGAGCTCGGACAGGTAGTCGACGGCCTGGGCAGAGGGGGTGTTCAAGTCGTAGCGGCCGAGAAGGAAGAAGACGGGGACGGCGACTGACAGGACTTCCCGATCGAGGGGGCCGGAGAGCACGTCGTCTTGCATCAGGCGAGCCACCCGGGAGGCACCGCGCCCCACGTTGAGGGCATCGATCAACCCGTACTCGGGGGCCCGCAGACCGGTCCACAGGATCGGCCAGAAGCTCCGTGCCCCCCGCAACTCGACCCCGTGACGAAAGAGGTCGTCCTCGCTGGTGGGTTCACCCGATTCGAGTCGGTCCACCAAATCGCGATCCCCCGCGGAACGCGCTGCTTCCAGGAGGGGCGCCCTGCGGAACTCACTCACCCGATCCAGGTCCGCGGCCATCTGTCCCGTTCCCACGAAGGCGGCATACAGGTCGGGCCTGTCACGGACCGCGAGCATCCCCAGCTTCGATCCCCACGAATGGCCTACCAGAAGGATCCGCTCCTTGCCGAACCGGTCCCTCAACCACTCAGTTAGCTCAATCGTCTCTTCCAGCGTCCGACTCATGGTCAGAAGTGTCGAATCGGCGCCGGCCCCATAGGACTTCCCCGCTCCTCTGCGGTCCCAGTGGACGACGACGAAATCCCTTTCCAGGTCCCGCTGGAAGTCGTGAGCCAGATACATGGCCGGCATGCCGGGCCCGCCGTGGAGGAAGAGAATCACCGGATTCGCCACGTCGTGTCCGCGCAGGAGGACCCATTGCTCCGTACCTCCAATCGCCACGGGTTCCAAGGACGCGACGCTGGCCGGCAGGGGGTCTCCGGCTGAGTCCGCGATAGGCGGGGTCGTGTGGCGGCCCCAACTGAATGCCACGTAAACCCCGCCAGCCGTCAAGAACAGCATCAGGATGAATCCCTTCAGGACACGTCGCAGTAGCTGCATGGCCTACGGCCGCCCTGGCCATGCGCGGGCGAGAACGCCCACCGCATCGGCGGCGAGATCCAACAGGGCCGGGAGCTGGTCCGCCACACTGAGCTCGCCCTGGGTCAGTTGTCGGTCCAGGGCCAGGACGGCGAATCCATGTGTCTGTGCCCACGCCGCCAGGGCCAATCGGCGAGACTCTCCCTCCGCCGCCGAAGGGCCGAGGTGGTCGGCCGCCGCATCCAGTACGGGACGGGACGCGCGGTCCGACGCGTCTCTCAATCGAGGGAGGGACTCCTTATCCCACAGTTCCTCGGAGAAGGCCACGCGGAAGACGCCGGGGTTCGAAATGGCCCAGGACAAGTACGCCGCTACCAGGACCCGGAAGCGGTCTAGGGGTGGATCGCTCGGGGTGGTCTCTTCCAGCACCTTGGCCAGGCGGTTCATGGCTTCCGTCGCCACGGATGCGAGCAGCGCGCGACGGCTCGGGAAATGACGGTAGGCAGCGGCGTGACTGACGCCCGCCCCTCGAGCGGCGGCCCGGACCGTTACGGCACGCTCGCCTCCCCGCCGTGCCAGCCCCAGCCCCTCCCCGACCAGTGCGTTCTGCAGGTCTCCGTGATGATATCCGGTTGGTCTCATTGAACGATGTTACCATTGGTAACATTAGGTTGCAAGGGTCGGCACCAGGCGGTGTCGGACTGATGGCTCCATGGGGGTGGGTCGGCGCCACCGGCGGGCCGAGACGAAGCCCCCGGTCCCGATGGCTCGGCTGCTCGATTGGGGCCCGAGACGTACCTGCCGGCCCCTACGTGTCCGCCGAGGCTGCGTTGAGGGCCTCGGAGGCCAGCATTGCGCAACGGATCCGATTCGGAAAGCGCCGGACTCCGGACAAGGCCCGGAGGTCTCCCAGGTCGGGCGACATGGTCCCATCGGCGGATCGGAGCGCAGACCCAAGTCGGTCCGTGAGGTCGCGGACCTCGTCGAGGGTTCTACCCAGAGCGAGCTCTGAGAGAATGGACGCGGCGGCCTGGGAGATCGAACAACCCCGCCCCTCGAAGCCGATGCGCTCGATTCTTCCGTGACGAGCCTCCAACGAGATCTTCACGGTGTCACCACAGTAGGGATTGTGGGCGGCCCCACTGTGGGTCGGGCCCGTCAGCAGGCCGTGGTTCCGGGGCCTCCGGACATGGTCCTGGATAACCGCTTGATGAAGCTCATCCCTGGGCAACGACATACCCAGTAGTCTGGCGCCTCGGCCGAACCTGCACCACTCGAGTCCCGATTGCGTCGTGTAGATGCGGACGTAGGTTCATGACGCTCACCATCCCAGGCTCCAGGAGAATCCGACGAACGCCGACCCCGTACTGCTGCAGGCCGAGTCCTGGCTCGACCAGGGACGCCGAGTCGCCCTCGCCACGGTGACCCGGACGTGGGGGTCCGCCCCGCGTCAGGCCGGGAGCCACATGGCCATCTCCGATGAGGGTTCCTTCGTCGGGTCCGTTTCCGGCGGTTGTGTGGAGGGGGCGGTCGTTCAGGCCGCGTTGGAGGTCATGCACGCAGGCGGAGCCCGGATACTCGAGTTCGGCGTCACCAATGAGATGGCCTGGGAAGTGGGCCTCGCCTGCGGTGGGAGCATTTCGGTGCGCGTCGAGGCGGTGGACCCCGTGACTCGGGATCTGCTCCAGGCGCTGATCGAGGCCCAGCGGGAGGGGCGGCCCGTCGTCCTCGCCACGCGCATCGAGGACGGGACACGAGCCCTCCTCGAAGCGGGGAGTGCGGAACCCGGCTGGGGTGGCTCGCACATTGGCCGAGCTCTCCGGGCGGACCGGTCCGAGACCCTCGACGACGGCGTGTTCCTGCGGCCCTACAACCCCCCTCCCCATGCCCTCGTCATCGGCGCCGTCCACATCACTCAGACCTTCGCACCGATGGCTGAGCGAGCAGGCTTCGAGGTGACGGTCGTCGATCCCAGGGAGGCATTCGCGACCGAGGAACGCTTCCCCGGAATCCACCTCGTGCCCTCGTGGCCGGAGGACGCCCTCGAGGATCTGGAGATCCACAGCCGGACGGCGGTAGTCGCCCTGACCCACGACCCCAAGATCGACGATCCTGCCCTGAAGGCCGCCTTGGACAGTCCGGCTTTCTACATCGGTGCCCTTGGAGGCCGAAAGACCCAGAACCAGCGACGGGAGCGTCTTCGGGCCGGGGGCATCGAGGAGGCTCGGCTCGCCCGGATTCGGGGCCCCATCGGACTCCCCATCGGTGCCCGGACGCCTGAGGAGATTGCCGTCGCGATCCTGGCCGAGATCGTAGACGCCCTCAGGAACCCGGACGCTCCGCCCCTCGCTCGGTGAAGGAGCCGGCCCCCGGGAACCGCCTTTCGACGGGGGCGGTGGGCGGCTTGTTGCTCGCGGCGGGGAGCTCCACGCGGATGGTGGGGGCCAACAAGCTCCTGTTGCCCGTCGGCGGCGTGCCCATGGTCCGCCTCGCCGCGGAGGCCCTCCTGGGCGGCGGGACGGCGCCCGTCGTTTGTGTCACCGGCCACGACAGCCGGAACGTCGCCCGGGCCCTCGCCGGCGCGAACGTCGAGTTGCTGCAGAACCCGGACTGGGCCGCCGGCATGTCCACGTCGCTGGCGAGGGGTCTGGGGGCCCTGGAGCGTTGTGCCGCCGTGGTGGTCATGCTGGGAGACATGCCCTGGGTCACGGAGGAGGAGGTGCGGGCCCTCGTCATCGCTTTCGAGAATCGCGGGCCCGACGCGATCTGCGTGCCCGTCCACCAGAAGCGGCGGGGGAACCCTGTTCTCTGGCCCGCGCGCTACTTCCCAT
This sequence comes from Gemmatimonadota bacterium, assembly GCA_024638395.1. GTDB lineage: Bacteria > Gemmatimonadota > Gemmatimonadetes > Longimicrobiales > Gaopeijiaceae > JAHEKK01. Next base: position 16,191 of record JAHEKK010000008.1, read on the forward strand.
CCATCCAGGCACTCTCGGGGGACCGGGGCGCCAGGCCCCTCCTCGACCAATTCGCGGCACAGGTGGTCGAGGTTCCCGTCGCCACGGACGCCATCCACAGGGACGTGGACGAAGCGTCGTCGCTGCCTCGCTAGACCCCGGGAAGCCGGCGCCGAGATCGACGCCCTGTCAAGAAAAAGCGGCCGGCAGCGGGTGTTGCCGCCGGCCGCTCTTCGACCCGCCGTGCCCGTCTACGGAATGAGCTCGATGGGATTGTACCGGACGAAGAAGACACCCTCCTGTCCGCTGGACACCACGATGGTCCCGCTGGGGAAGAAGGGGTAGTTGCTCCAGGAGCCGTCGAACTCCACCTCTTCACTCCAGGGCACGGTGTCCAGGTACCCGACCTCTCTGGGATTCAGGGGGTCGCTCACATCCAGCACCCGCAGTCCGCTCACGTAGTTCGACTGGTACATCAGGTTGTCCCTGACGTACAGGTTGTGGTCGATCGTGAACGTCTCTCCGAAGTGCTCGAGCACCATGAGGGGATCGTCGAGGTCTACGATGTCCCAGACGAGCGTCCGCGTGCCCTCCAGGGGTTGTCCGGCCTGGACGGAGGCCGACTCGTCGCCTTCGTCGTTCATGAAGAAGTATCGATGGTCCTCCGAGATCCGACCCTGGTGGGCGTAGGCGACGTTGGGGTACGTCGCCGACGAAATCTGGACCGGATTCTCCTTGTCGCTGAGATCGGCGATCGAAAGGGCGTTTTCGTTGCTCCCGAAGCACACCTCTTTGCCCTGGTATTCGGCGTCCGGGCCGGTGTAGACCGTACACATGGCGTCGTGGGAATAACCCGTGCCCGCGTTGCCCGTCGTCGTGTCGGCGAAGCAGCCGTTGAACGTCGGGTTCTTGGGTTCCCGGATGTCGATGATGTGCAGGCCCCCACCGCAGGTCTCTCCGCCGCTGTTGGCGCCGACGGCGTAGGCGAACCCCGTCTCCTCGTTGATGACGATGTTGTGGGCCGACGCGATTTCGTCGTAGTGGGCGTCCTCGTCGAAGACGACCGGTTCGTCTCCGACGTCGCGCAGCCGTGTGAGATCGAAGACCTGCATGCCGTGGTCCCCGGCACCGTCGGCAACGACGTAGGCGTGGTTGGCGTAGACCTTGATGTCCCGCCACGCGTTCCCTTGTGAGCCCTCCGTCTTGGGCAGGTTACCCAGGTAGCGGGGATTCGAAGGGTCGGTCACGTCGATGAACGCGGTGCCGTCGGTGCGCCCCACGATGGCGTACTCCCGGCCTCCCTGGGGATCGGTCCAACCCCACACGTCGTTTGTTTGGGCGCCGCGGCCGCCACCGATGGCGGTGACCGGCAGGAAGGAGAGAATGTCGACCCGGTCGCATTCGAACTGGTCCGCCGTCCCTCCGTCGCACGTGACCTCGCCGGCCACCATGGCATCCAGCGACGTGGGGTCTTCGCCATAGAGCTTCTGCACGGGTTCCCAGCCGGCGCCGCTCCTGGCCATCACGATGGCCGATCCCAGACCAAAGTCGTCTCCCGGGGCTCCGATGACGGCCACCTCGTCGCCGACGGTGATGAACCCGCCGAAGCCGTCACCCACGTCGCTCTCGAGGCCCGACAGCTTGGTGACGCCGACGAAGCCGCCCGTCGCAGCGTCGTAGGCCAGCCGGTAGACGCGGCCCGAGTCGTCGGCGCCCGGGGCGCCCACCCAAGCCTCCGAACCGGCGGCCGTCAACGCGCTCCCGAAGCCGTCTCCCGGCGCAGGGTCGTAGGCCCTCAGCACCACGTCTTCCGCCCACTCGTCGCCCTCCATGGCGTAGACCCTGACCTCACCGACACCGCCGTTCCGGCCGGGGGCCCCTACGAGGGCCTTCCCGTCCATCCAGGCCACGGCGGCGCCGTACGTGTCGCCGGGCTGAGCGTCCTCCAGCGAGAGCCGTCCCTCGCGGGTCCACTGGCCCGGTCCGTCCTGACGAAAGATGTAGGCCGCGCCACGATTTTGATGTTCCGGACCGGCCTGAATCGCGCCGGTGATCAAGCGCTCACCATCGAAGTCGATGGACCACCCGAAGAATTCCTGGGGATCGATGGAGTCCCCGGGCGTCAGCTTGGCTTCCTCGGTCCAGGAGCCGTCTGCACCCCTGCGGAAAACCCAGATGGCACCTCGGCTCTCGTTGTGGCCCAGAGCCGACACGAAGAGCTGATCACCGTGAAGAGCGGCGAACCGGCCGAAGGAGTCACTGGTCTCGACGTCGGCGGGCCTCAGGAACCCGGAGTACGTCCAATCGTCGCCGTCGCGGGTGTACGTCCAAACGCCGCCGGTGCTCCCCTCGAAGGTGGTGCCGCCCACGATCAGGGACTGGGCGTCGGAGGCGATGAAACGGCCGAAGTAGTCGCTGCCTCCGTGTTCCGGGGCCGCCAGCCGACCTGCTTCGACCCACGCGCCACCTTCCATCCTGTACACGTAGATCGACGCCGGCTCATTGGGTTTGACGGGCTCGGCGATGAGGAGCTCTCCTTCGCCGGTGGCGGCATAGGCCCCGAACTGCTGGGCTGTCAGGGGGCTCCCCCAGAGGGCCCCGATAGCGATGGCTGCAACAGTGGTGCCGACCGATCTCCTCATCCCATTCCTCCTGGTACGCATCCCTTGATCGGTATGGGGCCTCCGGACGGGACGCGGGCCGCCTGTGCCTGGCGCGGCAGGGTCCGGAAGCTCCCAGAGTCCTCGTTCAATCAGTTAGCGGGACCCTGAGCCAGGATCAAGGTTGCCGGCGCCCTCAGGCGGACCGTTCAATCCCATGGCCCGAAGGGTCAGCCGTCCCAATTCCGTCCTCAGTTCGTCCCGCAGTTCTTGGACGCCGGCGTCGGCCGCGAGGTTGCGTTGCTCGAAAGGATCGTCCTGGAGGTCGTAGAGCTCGTCGAGATCCGGATGGTGGGTCCAGTGGATGTATTTGTACCGATCGGTGCGGACCATTCTGTAATCCATGTCCATGAGCCAGGGCATGGGGCTCTCGTACGTGTAGAACTCGACGAGAATCGAAGAACGCCAATCGTTTGGCGTGGCGCCGGACAGGAGCGGAAGGAGGGACCTCCCCTGCACCGAGGCGGGGATCGGTACTCCTGCCGCCTCCAGTACGGTTGGCGCCAGGTCCACGGAGAGGGCGAGGCCCTCCGGTCGAATACCGGGCTGCACGAGAGGCGGGTACCGAATCAGCAGTGGGTTGCGGATGGACTCCTCATAGGGGAGGCGCCGTTCCAGACTCAGGCCGTGCTCGCCGAAGAAGAAGCCGTTGTCGCTGGAAAATGCGATGACCGTCTCGTCCAGTACCCCGGCCTCGTCGAGAGCGTCGAGGATCCGGCCCAGGCTCTCGTCGACCCCGAGTAGCATCTCGGCTCTCCGTCGGATCGTCTCCTCGCTGGTGCCCGGATCCAGGATGCTGCCGAACTGAGCCGTGATGTCGGGGCTGGCCCGATTCGCCAGGGCCCGGCGGATGGCCGGCTTTCCGGTGAGCTCGTCCCCGACGGCGGCCGCATTGGGTCGTCGTGGAAAGACCGCGTCGTCGTACCGGCCCCGGTGCCGTTCGGCGGGTACGTATCCCAGAGAGGAACTCGGGTCCACCGACCCGTCATCTCGTTGGCGGATGTCCGGATGGACTGCCTTGTGACTCAGATAGACGAGCCAGGGATCGTTTTCCGACTGCTGACCGATGAAGTCCAGGGCCCGATCGGTGAGGAGGTCCGTTGTATAGCCCTCAGCGACCTGAAGACGTCCGTTCTCGAAGAGCTCAGGGTCCACGGATCGGCCCTGGCCAGGCAGCCCGACCCAGTAGTCGAAGCCGGGCCGGGGCGTGGGGTCGTTGCCCATGTGCCACTTGCCGACGAAGGCGGTCCGGTAGCCGGCTTCCTGGAGTACACGGGGGAAGGTCTCAAGCTCGTGGCTGAGAAGGTTGCGGGCCACGTTGT
>JAHEKK010000301.1 GCA_024638395.1 Gemmatimonadota bacterium
CTACCGGGGACGGTACGGCCGGGGCGACGGTTCGGACCCGACGGGAGACACCCGGCGAGCCAGCGACATTCATGCGGTGACGGCTACGGCTCAGTTCACCTCACCCCTCGAGGCATTCCGGAGGAGTGGGACGCCCCTCAGGGCCACCCTCGACCTCCGCTACGAGGACGAGAGACAGTGTCGCCGGGTTCAGGACGGAGGATCCTGCGTTCCGTTCATCGACCAGCTCGAACGGAGCGCCACCCTCTCCCTCGACTCCACGGTCCGGGACTTCCAGCTCGGCGTGCAGTTCCGCTATCTGGACCGACGCTCCTTCGTGGGCCAACAGGCCGGCTCGACCCAGTTCCAGCTGAACCTCTACGGCCAGTTCCTGCTTAACGCCGGGATGTTTCCCAGTCCTTTCTAGGGGATGCCCTCCGGGGTGACAGGTCCCAACCGGCCCTGTCGAAGCCCGGGTCGCGGGCGCTGCTTTTCCGGTGTGTCTTCCACGTCGAAACCGGCATGAGGGATCCGGGCGCCGCGGCAGCCCTCAGGGCTTCGGTGATCCTCCTGGGGGCGGCCGTTCTCCGGGCGGCTCTGACAACGGGTCCAGGGGCGCCTGTGCTGCCCCAGCGCGGCGACGTGTCGGACAGCCTCACGGCCGTGGGCGATTCCCTTGCCGAAGACCAGGAGCGCCGGGGGCGCCCCCTGGAGGCCGGTGAAAAAATCGATGTGAACCGTGCCGGAGAGGCCGAGCTGGACCGGCTCCCGGGGGTCGGTCCCGCAAGAGCGGCCCGGATCGTCGCGGATCGGAGGGCCAACGGACCCTATCGCCGCCCGGAGGACTTGATGCGTGTACCCGGCATCGGTGCGCGGTCCATCGAGCGTCTGACCCCCTTTCTGGACGTGTCCGGGGCGAGGTCGCTACCGGGGTCGCCACAGGCTAAAGGGGCGCCTGTGGAACGACGACTCTTAGGAGTGGTGGATCAGGGCGGTGCGCCGGGCATAGCGGGTTCCGTGCGCTTGAACCATGCGAACCGCTCGCAGTTGGAAGCACTCCCGGGGATAGGACCGGTCTTGGCTCAACGGATCATAGAGGCCAGAGGGGCTCGGGGGCGATTCCGGTCCCTGGAAGAGTTGTTGGATGTACCGGGTGTGGGCCCAGTCCTTCTCACCCGGTTGCGCCCTCTTGTCACAGTCCGATAACGCCCGCGAGGCGAGGAACAACTGCGTATGGCGGTTCTGACCAGAGCCAACGAGCTGGGGGACTTTCTTCTGGCCGAGGGCGTCATCACCTCGGAAGAGAAAGAAGCCGCCCAGGCCGAGGCCAAGGAATCCCGCATCGGGATTCCCGCCGCCGTCGTGAAACTCGGCCTCGCTGAGGAGCGCGACGTTACACGGGTTCTGGCCCAGCGCTACAGGGTGCCCGCGGTCGACCTGAGCAAGATCGAGGTCGGGGAGAAGGTCCTGCGGCTCTTTACGGCCGAGGTGGCGGTCAAATACCTGGCCATGCCCCTGCGGAAGGTGGGCAGGACGCTGACCGTGGCCATGGTCAACCCCACCGATCTCGGCGCCATAGACGACCTCAAGTTCATGACCCGTCTCGAGATCGAGCCGGTCCTGGCGGGCGAGTTCTCACTCCGGGCGGCCCTCGAAGTGAACTACGAGGCCCCCGACGGCGGCATGGAGGACCTCCTCGACCTGGTGATCGACCAGGGGGACGACCTCGAGTTCGTGGAGGACGAAGAAGAAGAAGTCAACATGGCGGCCCTGCGGGAGCAGGTGGAGCAGGCTCCCGTCGTCAAGTTCATCAACGGGCTGCTCACCGACGCCGTCATGAAGGGTGTGTCGGACATCCACATCGAGCCCTACGAAAAGGACATCCGCGTCCGGTACCGGATCGACGGCTCGCTTCAGGAAGTCATGAAGCCGCCCATGAAGATGAAGGCGGCCCTCACCTCCCGGATCAAGATCCTGGCCGATCTCAACATCGCCGAGCGTCGGCTTCCGCAGGACGGCCGCATCAAGATGCGGATGAAGAAGAAGGTGGTGGATTTTCGTGTGTCCACGCTGCCGGTGATCTTCGGCGAGAAGATCGTGATCCGGATCCTGGACAAGGGGAATCTCACCTTCGACCTGTCCAAATTCGGCTTCGAGTCGAAAGCGGAGAGGGACTTCATGGAGGCCATTGCCAACCCCTACGGCATGGTGCTCGTTACCGGTCCGACCGGGTCCGGCAAGACGACCACGCTCTACTCCGCTCTCTCCAAGGTCAACACCGAAGACGTCAACATCATGACGGCCGAGGATCCCGTCGAGTACAACCTCCACGGGATCAACCAGGTACTGGTCCGCACCGCGATCGGCATGACCTTCGCGGCAAGCCTCAAGGCGTTTCTGCGTCAGGACCCCAACATCATCATGGTGGGTGAGATCCGAGACATCGAGACCGGAGGCATTGCCATCAAAGCGGCCCTCACCGGCCACCTGGTACTCTCCACGCTGCACACCAACGACGCGCCCTCGACGATCACGCGTTTGATCGATATGGGCCTCGAGCCATTCAACGTGGCCGCGGCGCTGAACCTCGTGACCGCCCAGCGGCTGGTTCGCCGGATCTGCTCGAAGTGCAAGGCCGAGGCTACCTACACCGACGAATACCTCCGAGCGGCAAAGCTCCCCGACGGCTTCGTCGACAGCGTCACGTTCTACCGGGGCGAGGGGTGCGACAGGTGCGGCGGCAGCGGCTACTCAGGCCGGCAGGGGCTGTACGAGGTCATGGCCATGAACCCGGAGATCCGGCGGCTGATCATGCAAGAGTGCGGCACCGACGACCTCCGTGCGGCGGGCGTCGCGAACGGCATGCTCACCCTCCGCATGGACGGCCTCAAGAAGATCGAGCAGGGAAAGACGACGCTCGAAGAAGTCGTCAAAGAAACGTCATCCATCTAGCGCACGAGACGAGGAATCGATGAACTCCACTAGTACTGCACCCCCTCCCAAGGGCCAGGCGGCACAACAAGCAGGAGCCGGGGCATCGGATGGCGTCAGCCTTCGGGGTCTCCTTCAGGAGATGATCCAGCGAGGTGCGTCCGACCTGCACCTCACGGTTGGGCAGCCGCCCAAGCTCCGGATCGACGGATCTCTTGTAAACGCACAGGTGGCTACCGTCCTGAAGCCCAAGGACACGCTTTCCCTCACCTATTCGATCCTGACCGAGAACCAGAAGAAGAAGTTCGAGACCGACGACGAGCTGGACTTCTCCTTCGGCGTCCAGAATCTGGCACGGTTCCGTGGGAACTGCTTCCGGCAGCGCGGCTGCGTCGCCCTCGCGATCAGGCAGATCCCTTATGAGATCGTCTCCATCGAGCAATTGGGACTGCCCAAGGTGCTGAACTGGCTGGCCGAGCGGCCTCGCGGACTGGTACTGGTCACGGGGCCCACAGGATCGGGCAAGTCCACCACCCTCGCGGCCATGGTCGACAAGGTCAATCGGGAGCGGAAGGGGCACATCATCACGATCGAGGACCCGATCGAGTTCATCCACCGTCACCAGAACTGCATGGTGAACCAGCGGGAGGTGGGCGCCGATACCCAGAACTTCTCGGCTGCGCTGAAGTACGCCCTGCGACAGGATCCCGACGTGATCCTCATCGGTGAAATGCGCGATCTGGAGACCATGTCGGCCGCGTTGACCATCGCCGAGACCGGTCACCTGGTCCTCGCCACGCTCCACACAAACTCCGCCGCCGAATCCATCAACCGGATCATCGACGCGTTTCCGGCCCACCAGCAGGCTCAGATCCGGGCTCAGTTGGCTTTCGTCCTGGAGGGCGTCGTGACGCAGACGCTCATTCCCAAATCCAGAGGCAAGGGCCGGGTGGTGGCTTCCGAGGTGATGATGTGCACCCCCGCTATTCGGGCCGTGATCCGCGACGAGAAGATCCACCAGATCTACTCGCTGATGCAGGCCGGTAAGAAGCACGGCATGCAGACGATGAACGACTCGCTCGCCCAGCTCTACCTCAACGGTGAGGTGACGCTGGAGGATGCCCTGAAGCGAAGTGGTGACCCCAACGAGCTCCTGAGGGCCGTGGGGGAACCGGCACCTGAAGGATTCAACTAGACCGTCCGCCCAGCATCGACCCACGGGGAACCTAGAGGACCAGGAAAGAGAACATCATGGCGACTTTCGTCTACAGTGCCCGACCTGCCGCCGGCGGAGAGATCCAGACCGGGGAGCTCGACCTGAATACCAAGGAAGAGGTCTATTCCCACCTTCACCGGCTCCGGATGATTCCGGTCTCGGTCCGCGAGAAGGAGAAGGGGATTCAGATCAAGCTGGGCACCGGGATCTCGACCCGGGACATCGTGATCTTCACGCGCCAGTTCGCCACGATGATCAACTCCGGCCTTCCTCTCGTGCAGAGCTTGGACATCCTGGCGGAGCAGACGGAGAACAAGAGCCTCCGGGCCGTCATCAAAGACGTGCTCTACGACGTCGAATCGGGGCACACCCTCGCAGACGCCATGGGCCGCCATCCCAAGGTCTTCACCGAGCTCTACGTGAACATGGTCTCGGCGGGTGAGGCCGGTGGTATCCTCGATACCATCCTCCTGCGCCTGGCCACGTTCCTCGAAAAGAACGACGCGCTCGCCCGGAAGATCAAAGGCGCGATGATCTACCCCGCGGTGATCGTCACCGTGGCGGTGCTCGCCGTGATCATCCTGTTGATCTTCGTGATTCCCACGTTCCAGACCATGTTCGCTTCGGCCGGGATTCCGCTGCCGCTTCCAACCCGCGTCGTGATCGGTATGTCGGCGATCCTGCAGGCATACTGGTGGGCCCTCCTGGGTGGGGCTTTCGCTGCCGTTGGTCTTCTGCGGTACACCTACGGGACGTCCGGAGGGCGGTTGGCCATCGACAAGTTCATGCTACGGGTGCCGATTCTCGGTGACCTGCTGCGCAAGGCTGCGGTGGCCCGCTTCACCCGGACGTTGGGAACCCTCGTTTCCTCCGGC
>JAHEKK010000302.1 GCA_024638395.1 Gemmatimonadota bacterium
TGCCTATAGCACACAGTTTGCCGGTATGGTTAAAGACTTCAATGTCGGAGACTACTATGAAGAAAAAGATGCTAAAAAAATGGATCTTTTTATTCAGTACGGAATTGCAGCTGGTATTGATGCGTTGAAGGATTCAGGTCTTGAAGTCACTGATGAAAATGCTGACCGCATTGGTGTTGCTATTGGTAGCGGCATTGGTGCGGGTCGGCTGGCGCCCCCTGACCGGGCCTTGGGTGCGGGACGGCTGGCGCCCCCAGCGCGGGCCCTGGGGGCGGGACGAGCGGATCCGCCTGACCGGGCCCTGGGGGCGGGGCGAGCGGATCCCCCTGACCGGGCCCTGGGGGCGGGACGAGCGGATCCCCCTTGCCGGGTCCTGGGCGCGGGACGAGCGGATCCTCCTGACCGGGCCCTGGGCGCGGGGCGAGCGGATTCCCCCGACCTGGCCCTGGGCGCGGGACGTGCGGGTGCCGATCGAGCCTGAGGTGTCCGCCCCGAGCCTCCCCGGGAGCGCACTCCTGACCGATTGTTCGGCGCAGAACTCCTGACGCCTGGCTGGCCACCGGGGCGGCTGCCCGCACGAGTCCGCGCCTGGGGCTGACGGCTTGGCGCTGCCGACCCGCCACGAGGGCGTACGCGAGGAGGCGAGCTCCTGGTGGCGGGGGCGGAGGAGCGGGTGCGGGGACGCACGTTGGCCGGTGTGCCTCTACTCTCCGTTCCCCCCGACCGGGCTGAAGGCTGTCGGCTGGGCTGACCCGGTGTGGAGCGCGTTGACGGGCGGGTTGTACGGGTACGGGCTTCGTCCACCGCGTTCCCCCGTGTCCGTGCCGACGGGGTCGTTGGCTGCCCGGTCGGTGGCCGGGTCACGCGGCCGTCGTCGCGCCCGCGATCCGACCCGGACCGCACGCGGCCGGCAGGAGCGCTCGGGGTACGCGTGTTTTCATCACGGGTACGAATCCGAGGACGGTCGGTCTCGACGACACCGCTCCGGGGACGGGCCTGGCGTGTGCCGCTCCCCAGACCCGGACGACGCGAGGGCGATACGCGTCCCGGTGTGAGCACCGAACCCTGATCGCCACGGGGCACCGCTCGGGACGTACGTCGCTCCGGCCCGTTGTCGGTAACCAGAACCCGCGGGTTCTCCTTGTACCGTGGGCCGAACATGGGAGATCTCCGGGCGCCGCGGTACCCGTCCCTGGAGACGTAACCCCGGGGATAGGCGCGGCCGTACTGGTAGGAACGGCCATAGTCGGTGTAGAGACGGGCCAGACGGGGCGTTCCGGAGTAGCCCCAGTAGCCGTACTGATGGCGCCAGGGGGAGCTCCAGGCGTACCGGTAGTACGAGTGGCGGATGTATCTGTGGGAGGGCCAGCCGGTGAAGTAGAAAGACGGTCCCCACCACGGATCGTACAGGCGCCACGGGCGCCAGGCGATCGTCGAGTAATACCCGTAGGACGACCACCCACAATCGAAGTAGGGGTCGTACCAGTGATAGTCCCAGCACGACGAGTAGTAGGGATCGTAGCCGTAGTCGTCGGCGTAGTAGTCGTCGTAGTAGCCGCCATAGTCAGCGTACGAAACGCCGAACGACACGGCGTGATTGGACACCCCGAGGCCGAAGGAGACGCGGTTGTCGAAGCCCTGGTACGCCATGCCGATTCCCACGCCGCTCCAGTACGGGTCGCCGTGGTGGGCCGCCAGTCCGATACCGACCTGAGAGGCGGCGGGGGCCGCGCCGAGCACCAGAGCCAGCCCGGCCGTCGTTACGAGAGTTCGTCTAGTCCGCTTCACGGGTCCTGTCCTCCACCGAAGTGATCTACCGGTGTTTCAGCAGTGATCGTGCCAACTCGAAGTCAGTGGGCAACGTGTTGTAGCATATAGAGATACCAGCCCTCCCGCTGCCCTGTTCCCAGGTGCCTGTCCGGATGGGGAGACAACGCTGGGGCTCCAGTGGGACACGCGGCCACCGGGATTGGCGTGAGAACCCCGTGCGTGCGGCCCCCCGTGCGAGACCCACCCGACTCATGCAGCGCTTCCCTAGCTTCCCCGGAGCCACCGTTGAAGGAAGAAGAGCGCCAGCAGCATCAAGAATGGTGTCGCAGTCAGGATGAGCCGCGAGGAGATGGGCGCGGGCACCAGGTCCTCGTCTTCGTCGTCTCGCCGTCGCTTCACGTCAGGCTCCAGGTGTCGGGATCGGGGTGCCCCCCGGGCCAGGCCCATCCCTTTCCGGCAGGGAAGCAACGGGGTCGCTGAGGAGACAGGCGGCCACACAGAGACTTGCCAAGCCCGCCCCGGGGGTCAATCTTCAGGGCACAGCCGCCAATAACGAAGCGCATGGGCAAGACCCGATCGTTGGCGCTGTCCCGGACCTTCGAGTCCGATCTCGGGCGGGGATTTCCGTTGGGATCACCCGCGACCTCCGGAGTACATTCAGCGGACGACCCGGTAAGGGTTGCCGTCCCGGTGGGTCAGACCGCCCGACCACCGTCTCTGAGACACGTTGTGGTCCCCAAGCAAAGCGAAGGCATGTGAGCGACCAGCAGCCGCTGGACTCCCCGGAGTCCGGCCCGACTTCCGAGTCCAAAACGGACTCCTCCCAAGACAAACCCAAATCCGGCCCCACCCCAGGGGCGTCGTCCCGGGGGCGGTCTCGAAAGGACCCCGCCGACGGCGGTGCTCCCCGGACCGATGACGCCTCGTCAGGCGGCGGACGACAGGGCCAGCAGCCCGCGACGGACTCCTCGTCCGCCGGGCAGCCGACCTCCGACGCCGGCTCATCCGGCGAGGGCGGCTCTGGAAGCCCGCCGGATACCAAGGGCCGCCGAGGCGAGGGGCAGGGTGCCAAAGGCGAGGGTGGGTCGGATGGGGGCGATGGAGCAAGCTCCGAGGAGACGCGCTCCCAAGACTCGGGGGGTGACAGCAACCGGAGGCGAGGACGGCGTGGTCGCGGGCGCCGTCGCCGCGGCCGGTCCAAGCGGCGCGAGCCCCAGGACGAAGACCTGAGCGAGGACGACGAGAACCGGGAGCCAGGCCAGTTGCTCGGCGTTCTGGAGGTCCTCTCGTCGGGGTCCGGCTTCATTCGCCGGCCGGAGGCGGGCTACGTACCCAGCAAGAACGACATCTACGTGGGATCCCGGATCATCCACCGCTTCGGCCTCAGGACCGGCGACGAGCTGACCGGGGCCGTGGGCCGGAAGCCACGGAACGGCAAGAGCCCGCCGCTACGCTATCTCGATCTGGTGAACGGGGAAGCGCCCGACGAGGCTCGGAAGCGTCCCGAGTTCAACCGCCTGAGCGCCATGCATCCCCGGGAGCAGCTTCGCCTGGAATGTGGGCGCACCATCGGCGGCCAGCCCGATATGACGAACCGGGTGATCGACCTGTTCTGCCCCTTCGGGAAGGGCCAGAGGGCGATGATCGTGGCACCGGCCAAAGCGGGGAAGACCACGATCCTCCAGGCCGTGGCCGAAGGCATCACGAAGAACCATCCCGAGTGCGAGCTCATGATCCTCCTCGTGGACGAGCGTCCGGAGGAGGTCACGGAGATGGAGATGTGCGGGTACGGCGAGATCATCGCGTCCACGTTCGACCTCAGCGCCGACCGCCATTGTCAGGTGGCCGAGATGACCCTCGAGCGGGCACGCCGTCGGGTGGAAGCGGGCAAAGACGTGGTGATCATCCTGGACTCGATCACGCGCCTGGCCAGGGCGTACAACACCATCGAAGAGGGCAGCGGCCGGACCCTGTCGGGGGGCCTGGATGCCAGTTCCCTCGAGAAGCCCAAGCGTTTTCTCGGAAGCGCCCGGTTGATCAAGGCGGAGCAGGGCGGGGGATCCCTGACCATCATCGCCACGGCCCTCGTGGACACCGGGTCCCGAATGGACCAGGTCATCTTCGAAGAGTTCAAGGGCACGGGGAACAGCGAATTGACCCTGAGTCGCGACCTGGCCGACAAGCGGATCTACCCGGCCATCGACCTTGCGGCGTCTGCGACCCGGAAAGAGGAGCTGTTGCTCCCGGACGACGCCCTCACCATGTCGCGGGCCATGCGCCGTCAGCTATCGGACGTGAGCCCGGCCGACGGCATGGACGAGTTGCTGCGGGTCATGCGCCAGACCACGACCAATCAGGAGCTCATCGACCGGGCGATGCAGAAGCTCTAGGCGAGAGGGGCCCCCGAGGGGCGCGACGAGCTCAACCGGTTTCGAACAGCGCGGCGAGACGAGCCAGTGATTGCTCCAATTGCCGGCCCTGGGCGCCTTCGAGAGTCAGACCGGTCCATCCCATGAGGGGGTTGAGGCCCCAGGCTACCGACTCGGTCCACGTGACGGAGGCCCCGCTCTCCCGGGAGTGGAGCTCCAGCGTCCCGATGAACGTGAGCCCTCCGTCCACCTCGGCCCGGTAGGCCACGGACCGCATCGGCTCGACCCGGGTGAGGGTCAGCCGACCCGATCCGATGTTGGGATCGTCCCAGACCCGCGTGGCGCCCGTGCCCCGGCTCGAACCCTCGATACGACTCTCCACGTCGCCCCAAAGCGTCCACTCCGTCCATGTTTCCAGATCGTCCAGGTACGGGAACACCGCTTCCGGAGGAGCCGCCACGTCAATCGACCGGGAGACCTCCACGGACCGGGGCAGTGCGAGCCCGACCCCGATGAACACCAGGAGGAGGCAGGTCAGAACCGCCAGAATCCTCAACGCCACGCGGCTCAGGCCGGTTGGCATGCACCGTCTCCCTGGCAGCGAGTCAGGAGGACGTCCTCAAGGACGTCCCACACCGTTTCGGCCACGCGCCTGTGACCATCTACGTTGGGGTGGATCCCGTCACTTTGATTCATCCTACGCTCCCCGGCCACGCCCTCCAGAAGGAAGGGCACCAGTGCCAGACCCTGCCCCTCGGCAAGATCGGCGTACACGGCCCTGAACGCGGAGGTGTACTCGGGGCCAAGGTTCGGTGGAGCCTCCATTCCCGCCAGAACGATACTCGCGTTCGGGTATGCGT
>JAHEKK010000303.1 GCA_024638395.1 Gemmatimonadota bacterium
GGAGGGAGCCTTGAAGCATCGGGTCCAATCCCCGTGTGGCGTCTTTGTCGATGGACCGGAAGTTGTAGACCTGTCCGTCTTCGCCCCGGAGGCGCAGCGACTGTGTCTGGAGGCCTCCGCCCCGGCGGAGAGGCGTCAACCCACCGGCGAAGGCCTGCAGGTCGAGTACGGGCGCCTTCACCGGCGCGTCCCAGAGATCCCGGTTGAGGGTCCCGAGGAAGAGCCGGTGGAAGGCGTTGGCCGGGTAGCGCCCGGCGGGGGTCGTCGTGACCGAGTCCGGCCCGAGGCCCCGGAGTCCCGTGTCCTGGCCGTCCAACCCGTGGGAGATCCCGCTGGCGGCAAGGACAGCCAGCACCCACGGCGACCTCACGGTCCGGCGGGCTCTGCGACCGAGGATCGGATTCGGTTTCGCACTGCGTGGGGTACCTCCACAGCTGCCTCCGTGCGGACGGCGGGCTCGGCCACGGAGATTCGGAGCGCCCTGAGGCCGTAGGCACCGGGCAACTCGTCGAGTTCCAGGTCCAGCGGCTCGCCGTCCACGTACCCCTCGGACGCCAAGTACTCCAGATAGCGCCTGTACTCGGCCGCTTCCTGGCGTTGGGAGTAGACGATAGCGATCGTACCCGGCTGCGTGAGCCGCTCCCCGGACCCACGGACGGTGGCCTTGTCGATGCGCTTCTTGACGATCTCGTAGCGGATGTTGTAGGCCCCATCCACGTCGAAACGCTTCTCATCGGCGCGGAACCGGATCGAGAGGGGTTGGTCCTGGACCAGGATCAAGTGCGTGAGCTCCAGCGGCGTCTCCAGGGACTGGATCAGTGCCCTGGATTGCCACTCGATCTGACAATGTAGAACCAACTGCCAGAGCCTCAGCTCCTGGAGGACCAACCGGCTGAACTCGCCCCTCGCAGTGACGGATGGACCGGCATACAGGTTGTAGTCTACGCCGTCGCTCTTGAATCGCTCGAAGAGGTGGGGAAAGCGGGCCTGGGCCACGGCTTCGTGCTCGTCGATGATACGACTGACCGTGCCGTTGATCTCGGCCACGCTGTCTTCGAACGCTTTCCGCTCCAGATAGACGACGCCAAGACGGGGATCGAGGGACGCCCTGTATGCGTCGACCCCGGAGCGGGCACCGTCTCCCGTCGCCGCCAACTGATCCAGGATGGGCTCCAACTCGCCGGTGAGGAAGCTGAATGCAGCCTGCTCCTCATCGCCTCCGAACCCGCGCTCCACACTCTGGATGAACCCCTCGATGCGGTGGGCCATCTCTTCGAGAACAAGCATGGGCCGACTTCTCGACGCGGCCTTTACCGCGTGGTTGGCAAGGGTCAACTGCCGGGTCAGATCGTTTCGGATGGCCAAGCTCCGCCGGATCGAGGAGCCCCGGATGTCCGAAAGCCCGTACAGGGGATAGACCTCGTCGAGTACGATCTCCGGGACGTCGACGGACGCCTCGGTCGCCTCTTGCTTCATGATGTCCAGAGCCGCTCGACGGAACCTCCATTCCACGGAGGGATGGATGGACGTGTAGCTCTTCTTGATGACGGCTTCCATGCGGTCCGCCTGCTCTTCGACAGTCCGGTGGATGGCCGTTGTGAAAAGCGGTGCGACGTCGATCAGCATCATGGCGCTGAATGCGTTCAGGGCCCCTGCAGTCGGAGAGCCGACCTCCATGAGCCCGATGATCTTCTCGTCCATCACGAGAGGGCACAGGAGGAAGGACTGAATGCCCCGCTCCGCCAGGCGAGCCTCGTATCCGGTTCCGATCCGATCCTCATTGAGGTCTTGCAGGACAACGGGCTGGCCCCGCTCCAGCGCTTCGGCGTACGTCGAGTTTGCCTTCTGCGGGCACGGGGGTGCCTCGCCGTCCCGAAAGAGGAGGCTGGATCCCACCGGACGCGCCCAATCCATGCGCTCGATGTCAGCCGACTCGTCGAATGCAATGAACCCGACCTTTGCGTCCGGCACCCGGATGAGGTTGCGGATGCGTGTGGTGATCAGCTCGATGCGATCGGGAGTGCGGAGCGCGTCCTTCTGAATGAGGTCGTCCTTCAGCCTCGAGACCACCTCTCTTGGGGTTACGTCCGTGGCCGTTACCACGGCGAAACCGGTCAGCTCGAACCGGTCGGGAGGCAAGAGGCTGGTGGCCTGCTCGATATCGAGGGGATCGCCAAGGATGCGTTCTAGCTCCGCGGGCGAGAGGGTGGGAAGCTCGCCTACGGGGACGATCTCGAGAAACTCCCCCGACCAGGAGAACTGAAGGTGCCGCCGAAGTCCATCGTCCGACTCGATGCTGATCACGAGGTCCGGTTCGCAGTTCGGCGCTTGGCCATAGTGCGTCTGGAGAATGGCCTGATAGGCCGACATGGCGATGCCGGATACAATGAGCTCAGCGGGCAGCCCTGCCCGATGCACGAGGTTGTCCAGGGTGAAGAGCCCCAGCTCGGCAGCGGCGTCCGTCTGATAGAGAGGGACCATCCGGAAAGGCTCGACGGCGGCCCCCAGGGCCTCGTCCTTCCCGGCCATCGGGAACACCAGGGTCATCATCTTCGCGATGAGCCTGCGGTGCCGATCGAACGCCTCGATGCGGTGCTTGCCTCTGAGTCCTTCTGCGGCCTCGACCTCGGGCAGGAGCGCCGAGGCTAGGGGGTGCCATGGCGAGTCGGGATCGGCGGCCGTCGCCTCGATCACCCGGATGAGAGGGTCGAGGCTCACGGATGTCGCGAAGGGGAACGGGACCGGCGCGGTTGGGTCTCCGGCGTGGAGCATGGGGACCTCTCAGTCTCTATCGGGACGGACATCCGGCCACGCGCGTGACCTTGCCCGGTGGCGTATCTGGTACAGTGCAACAACGCCACTCGGTGGCGAAAGGTTTCAGCTCACCTGCCCTTGCCGAGCCCGCTGAGGGAACGCATCTCCGCTGCCGAGATGTTCTCCCCTCCCGCGGCGCGGACCACTTCCATCAGCGAACCGGGAGTCTGGCCCTTCCGGAGCCGCACGAGGTATTGGAGGGTGGACATGCCCGAACTCCCCGGAGTGATCTCCGTAAGTCTCCACCGGGCCGACATGTCGGCGATCCGTGACTCGATGGTCCGTTGGGCGAGGTCCGCGTTGATGGCGTGGACGATCAGAACGTGGAACAGCTTTCGTTCACGGTCCTCGACCGTCTCGTCGTCGATGTAGCGTTCCATGCGGGCGACCCGCTCCGCCACCTCTCTAAGGTCCCTTGGGTTCATCGCCCGGGCCAGCCGCCGGTCGCCGAAGGTGACGGCCGAGGCCCGAGATCCCGGGCCCGCGAGGACGTCTCCCAACTCGAGCGGTTTGTTCCGGCCGAGCTGATCGGTGTAGATGTTGCCGAAGTCAATGCGCCAGAGAACCAACGTGATCAGGTTGAAGACGAACGACATGACGAAGGCGACCCCCAAGGCCTGGACCCCGGCGGACAATCCGACGCCGATGGACATGAAGACGTACACCGCGTCCTTCGTGTCTTTGAGAGTCGTCCGGAATCGTACGGCAGCGGCGATTCCTGCCAGGGAGAAGGCGAGGGGAAGCGAATGTTGGACGATGATGACGATCCCCGTCACGGCAACAGGGAGCATCAGCAGGGCATGGACGACTGATTGGTCGTAGTCTTCCCGGCGCTTGATGACGATGTAGCTCCAGGCTACCGGGACCATGATGCCGAGTGCGCCGAGGAGGGATCCGGTGACGATCCCGATCCCGTATCGGTCGAAGGGTTGCGTGGCTACCCGCTCCGCCGTGCCCCCGTCGAAAGCGACCTGGGCCAGCTCCTCGAGCCTGGCCATCGAGAACAGGGACTCGATCTCGGGGAAGATGCGGGTGAGAACCACAGCGCCCGTGATGGCGAGCATGTAGTACAAGACGATCCCGATCAGAGATCGGGTCTCGCCACCGACTCCGCTCCTCTTTGGCGGATTCCCGGCCGGCGGGGACGTGCTCAAGGTTGCATCAGGTTGCGAGTTCGTGGCCGAACTCCGTGAGCAGGATGTCGTCGAAATAATCGGCCTGCTCGGCCGTCCAAAGGACGACGTCCACCAACTCCCCTGGGTCCAGATCCTGGGTGGAACGCCCGGCTGACAGGATCACCAGGTCGTCTTCCGTGACGGCGAAGGACGCCCTTCCGTGAAGGGTCCCGTTCAGCTCGAGCAGGCGACGCATGAGGGCGGACTCGCGCCCCGACGGGACGCTCATGATGGTGAGCCGGACCTCCACGATCTCCTGGGACGGGTCTCGTGGGTCGGGGATCACCACCACGAACCCGGTGGCGGAGCCTCTCTGGATCGGCATCTGCACACCGGTCTTGAGGGACCCGGACTCGAGGAGGTCCAGGAGCTCGGAGAGTGCGACCGCGAGGCTGGATGTGGTAGTCATGGCCCGAGTCTGGGGGTTGGTCACCTGAGGTGCAAGCGTTTCGGTCGCTCTCGCGCCCGCGGGACCGCGACGGGAAGACTACCGGTTCAGGCCACCATCCATCTTATTGGGGGCATGAGGCTGGATCGGACGAAGGAAACGACGGGGGAGCGATCGCGAGCGTCACGCCCGAGGGCGCTGGCCATAGTCCTGGCCGTGGGGATCCTTCAGGGCGGTTGCGCACCGGTGAGTTCCGATCCCGGGCACGACGCCGACGCGCTGGCCCGGCAGCTCCTGTCTTTCACCTTGCCCATCCAACACGCCGCAGGAGAAGCGTCTTTCGAGCGGTGGTGCGTCTCCTGCCACGGGCCCCGTGGCGCCGGATCGGCGGTCGGACCTCCTCTGGTCCACCGTGTGTACCGGCCGGCCCATCACGGAGATGCGGCCTTTCGGCTGGCCGTCTCCCGGGGGGTCCGAGCTCACCATTGGACCTATGGCGACATGCCCCCGGTGCCCGAGGTCGCAACGGAAGAGATAGAGGCGATCGTGGGCTATCTCCGGTGGCTTCAACGGCAAGTGGGGATCGAATGACCCTCCGGTGCCTGTCGTAGATGGCAGGG
>JAHEKK010000304.1:0-1939 GCA_024638395.1 Gemmatimonadota bacterium
AGTATCCATGGCGCGGTCCATGGGACAGCGTCTTCAGGATCAGGGCTTCCAGCGTACCATGGAGCATGGGGTTTCTTGGTGCCATCGCCCCTCATCGGCGCAGTGGGGACCGGTTTCCCGTTCAGTACCTAGACAGACTGGGTATGTCCCAATCTCCTGCCTGATACTTAGACAGTCAAGGTATCAGAAGAGTTTGAACCGTCGACGGAGACGGACGCGAATCACCCCAATGCGGGGGCTGTGCTGGAACCACCGCTCCCGAGCCCCGCTCATCTGCCGCGTCGCAGATTCTCAGGCGGCGGCGCCGGCCTCGTCGGCAGACGGGTGCTGACGCCGCTTCTGTGCGTGGCCCAGGGCGGTCGAAAGAAAGACCCAGATCGCGGCCAAGGGCACGGTAGAGGCGGCCACCATGGAGATGCTCAACCCCAGGGCGGCCAGAGACCAGTCGATACCCGCGCCGGCCACGTCGCCGCCTCGATACAGAAACACGTCCACGACGGGCTTCGCCTTGTACTTCTCGGCGGGGGATACGACGCTGAACAGCGTTTCCCGTGCCGGCCGGGAGATGGCGTATCGAGTCGCCCGGTGCACGGCCTGGAAGATGGCCATGACGCCGTAGACGGTCCAAACCGCCAGAATCGCGTATCCCGCCAGCACCACCAGGGGAAGGATGGCGAGGGTCCACCCCACCCCGATCTTCTTGATCACCCGCGTGGTGATGAAGAGCTGGGTCAACAGCGTTGCGAACTGGGCCAGGGCGTCGAACTGAGCGAAGCTCTCGACCCTCTGGCTGAACGTATCCGTCGCACCGACGATGATGTTGGCCTGGGTGAAGTAGATCATGGTGTTGGAGATGGCCATGAAGACCACCCAGAGCCCGATCCCCAGCAGGTAGGGAGATTTGAGAACCGCTGCGGCCCCTTCCCAGAACGTCCCCCCGATGGTGGGGCGGTCCTCTACGGCGCCCGAGGTCCGGGAGTCCGGACGACCCTCCGTCGTCAACCGCGAGGCATCGGACGACACGGCCATCCGGTCGAGAGCCAGGACCACGACGATGGCGAGGGCGAAGAAGACCGCCGCGATGAGCATCAACCCTGCGGGGAGATACACGGAGTCGGTCCGGCCTCCGATGAAGCTGGTCGCCCACCCTCCGGCCAAAGCACCGAGGGTGCCGCCGACTCCGATGAAAGCGAACATCCGCTTCCCCTGGTCGACGTCGAAGATGTCGACCATGAACGCCCAGAAGACGCTGGTGGAGAAGAGGTTGATGACGGAGAGCCATACGAAGAACGTGTAGCCCACCCCCCTCGCCAGCTGGGTTTCGGCGTCGGAGCCGATGACGCCGCCCCCGACCAGACCATCCCAGACGAGCAGTCCGCTGAAGAGGATCAGGCAGGTGATGACGAAGAGGTACGCGATGGGGATGAACCGTCGCCGGTTCGTCCGGGCCACGACACCTCCGAAGGCCAGGACCACGATCAGCGAGACGATCGAGGTCAGGACGAACAGCCACCGGAGTTGATCCATGCCCCCCGAGACGCCCATGGCCTCACGGACGGGTCGCAGGAAGAAGTAGCCACAGAGGATCAGGAAGAAGAACAGGGCCGCAAGGAGCGCCAGAGGCACCTCGGCGCGCTTCATGTTCAGGGATCGAGCGATCAGGTCCGCCAAGGCTTTTATCCCCATTGAGGAAGCGGCGGCTGCCGGGCCGACGCGGGTGAAGAATCGGACTGAAGAAACGGCGCGGCCACGTGGGGGGCAAGCGGGTGCCGACCATCCGATGGAGCGCGCCATGGGCGACGCTTCATCGGAGACGCGACATCCTAGTAGAGGGTATCGGCCACTAGAAGGCAGACATACCCGTCATCGCCTGACCGAGTATGAGGGAGTGGATGTCGTGGGTCCCTTCGTAGGTGTAGACCGATTCCAGGTTGGCCAT
>JAHEKK010000304.1:1949-4993 GCA_024638395.1 Gemmatimonadota bacterium
GCCATGTGGCGCATGGCGGAATACTCCACCAGGATTCCGTTGCCTCCGAGGAGGCGGCGCGCCTCACGCGCGATGTCGCAGGCCATGTCCACATTGGCGCGCTTGGCCAGACTGACCTGCTGCGGTGTCATACGGCCCGCGTCCTTGAGGCGCCCCAGCTGCAGACAGATGAGCTGTGCCTGGGTGATCTTGGTCAGCATGTCGGCAATCCGAACCTGTTGAATCTGCTTACCGCCGATGGGGCCCTCGAACATGACCCGTTCCTTGGCGTAGCGAAGGGCCTCGTCGAAGCACGCCATCGCCGCGCCCAGAGCCCCCCATGAGATCCCGTACCGGGCCTGCGTCAGGCACATCAGTGGATTCTTGAGCCCCACGGTTTCGGGCATTAACGCCGAGTCCGGCAGCTCCACGTCCTCGAGGACCAGCTCACTCGTGTCCGAGGCCAGAAGCGACAGCTTGCCCTTCTGGTCGCGGGCACTGAACCCAGGGGTGTCCGTGGGGACGACGAAACCCCGTATGCCCTGGGTGTCTCCCGGTCTCCCCGTCTGTGCCCACACCACCGCCACGTCGGCCATCGAACCGTTGGTGATCCACATCTTCGTGCCGTTGAGGAGCCAACCGTTCTCGGTCTTCCTGGCGTTGGTGAGCATTCCGGCCGGGTTTGACCCGAAGTCGGGCTCCGTAAGGCCGAAGCAGCCGATCTTTTCGCCCGAGGCCAGGCCGGGTAGCCAGGTCTGACGGTGTTCCTCACTGCCGAAGGCGTGGATGGGATACATGACGAGAGCGCCCTGGACCGAAACGAAGGACCGGATCCCCGAGTCTCCCCGCTCCAACTCCTGCATGATCAGCCCATAGGCCACGTTGTTCAGCCCCGCACAGCCGTACTTCTCCGGCAGGTTGGCGCCCAACATCCCCAGCTCGCCGATCTCCGGAATCAGCTCCGTGGGGAACCGGCGCTCCACATAGGCCTCGCCGATCACGGGCAGGACGCGCTCGTCCACCCACTCCCGGACCGTATCGCGAATCATCCGCTCCTCTTCCGAGAGAAGGGAGTCAACATCGTAGAAATCCACGCCCTGGTACTTCGCGGACATATGTGTCGGTCCTGTGTGTTGGGTCCCGCAGGGACCTCGTATACGGATACCGCCCCTAGCGGGGACGGTGCTTGTAGCGCTGGGCCCCGAAGGAGATCTCCCGGCTGATCCGGCTGCCCAGCCAGAAGGCCGCCACTACGGTAGCCATCCAACCGCCGACCACCAGGTCCGAGGGCCTCTGTACCAACCAGATCCAGGCCGCGAGACCCAGGCCCAGAATGCCTCCCGCCACATAGCCGGTTCGAGCGGCGATGCGTCGAGCCTCGGACAGGCAGAACTCACACCAGAGATTGCGGTCCAACTCGGGGGCCGACCGGGTCTCCCTGCACCGGGCACAATAGAGGTCTCCGAGGCGATGGTCGTCGTGATCGGCCACGGCTTCCCCCTATCCCTCGAGACGCCCCACGACGGCGTCCGTGAACTCCACTGTGCCGCTCTTCCCTCCCATGTCCCGCGTCCGGGCGACCCCGTCGCGCACGACGCCGAAGGTGGAGTCCCGAATCCGGGTGGCAACGCCGGACTGGCCGACGTGATCCAGAAGGAGGCAGGCCGACAAGAGAAGGCTGGTGGGGTTTGCGACCCCCTGGCCCGCGATATCGGGGGCCGAACCGTGGACGGCTTCGAAAACGGCGTGGTCTTGCCCGATGTTACCCGCCGGCGCGAACCCGAGCCCTCCCACCAGTCCGGCCATCAGGTCGCTCAGGATATCGCCGAACATGTTCTCCATGACCAGGACGTCGAAGCGGTACGGGTCGAGCACCAGATACATGGCCGTCGCGTCGATGATGCGATCCTCGAACTCGACGCTCCCGGCGTATTCACCGGCAAGACGCTTGCCGACGTCCAGGAACAGCCCCTGCGTGTACTTCAGGATGTTGGCTTTGTGGGCGAGGGTGACCCTCTTCCGGCCATTCTTCTTCGCGTATTCGAACGCGAACCGCACGATTCTCTCCGAACCGAACCGGGTGATGATCATGACCGATTCGGCGGCGGCCTTGGGGTCCCCCTCCATCCCGATATAGTGCTCCACGCCGACGTAGAGGCCTTCCGTGTTCTCCCTGATGAGGACCAGATCGATATCCTCGTACCGGCCGCCCGGGACGATGGTGTGAACGGGGCGCACGTTGGCGAAGAGATCGAACTCCTTCCGGATCGCAACGTTGATGGAGCGGAAGCCCGATCCGGACGGCGTCGTGAGCGGCCCCTTGAGGGCGACTCTGTTCCGCTCGATCGAATCCAACGTTTCCTGGGGAAGGGGACTCTTGGCCGTGTCCAACGCGGAGACGCCTGCGATCTGGTGATCGTATTCGAGATCCGCGCCGGCCGCGTTCAGGATGCGAAGAACCGCATCCGTTACTTCCGGTCCGATCCCATCTCCGGGAATGACAGTAATGGGCGTGGGCATGGGCGAGTGATTCTGCTTGTTGAGAGTGCGGGGGCGATCCCCAGCGGTCGGCCGCAGGGGGCTTGGTCGAAGCGAGCCCGGGGCTCAGCGCCTCCGAATGTAGCGGGGATCATACTGGAATTCCGTATGATCCTCACCCCACTCGATGAGCTCTTCAAGAAGGGTGATCCGCTCCGACCCGTCCCGTCGAGCCCGGCCTGAGATGTTCAGGGCCCGCCTCCAGGTAAGCTCGTTCAGCCCGTCGCGGAGGAGCGTCGCTCGAGCCACCTCCTGCCCCGACCCGGTCACGGTCACCACACGCACCGCGGCCAGCCCGCCGAAATTCTGAAACAACTCCAGCGTCGGGTCGCTGAAAAGCACGATGTAGGGGCCGACTTTAGCCCAGATGGTCCCCCCTCTTCTGAGTTGGCCGTACGCCTGTGTGACCGTAACCACGGCAACGTTGCCCGACATCTCCGCCGAGAGATCTCCCGAGTACTGATAGGCAGCCGTCACCTCTTCGGCGGAGGGCAGGGAAAGATCCTGCTCCTGGCAGGCAATGAGAA
>JAHEKK010000305.1 GCA_024638395.1 Gemmatimonadota bacterium
ACTCCTCCGATGAGATCACCCCGCGGGCCACGACCAACCCGAGCGCTGCCCCGAACCAGGCGTCGGAGCTCCAGTGTTGACCCGAGTCCACTCGCTGGAACACGATGGTGCCGGCCGCCGCATACAACGCCACGCTAGCCGCCGAGTGCCCGATATGGTGGGACAGGACGGTGGCCATGGCCATCGCCACGGCGGAATGGCCCGAGGGGAAGGACTTGCCGTTGCCCGGTTCGAAGACGTACGCGTCTACTTCCTGAGAGGGTCGGCGACGTCCGACGGCGAGACCCGAGGCTTGCCGGATCAGGCCGGAGATCCATTGGGAATAGAGCAACTGCTTGGCGGGGGCGTGTAGCCATCCCTGGCGCGTGAAGTAGGCCAGCCCCGTCAGTCCGGCCAGGTACAGGTTGGTGTTGCTCTGCAGGCCGGCGGGCTCGAAGAAGTCGCCCACCTCCCGGAGGCCTTCCCGCAGCCTGCCCGGCTCCTGGGCGAACTGGTCACGGGTCCATTCGTCGGTGGCGAATAGGACGATACCCGTAGCCAGGGCCCCAGCGGTGATCCACACGCCCCGACCCTCGATGCGGCCGGGGCCGCTCACCACGTGCCACGTGTCCTGTCCGAAGCTCTCGATGCCGCCCCACAAGTCGCGGAGAGGCACGAGGGGCGCATCCTCCGGCGCCTGCGCCGCCAGGGGGTCGGGGTGGCAAGACCACGCGACGAACCCGCACAGGGAGGCCAGGACGACCCGGATGGCGGGCCGGTGGCCCGGGCCGGTCAGCTCACGCCTCGTGTGGCCAGGGTTCTGACCAGGCGGTCCAGGAAGGCGACACCCTCGTAGAAGGCCTGAACCGGAATGCGTTCGTTCATACCGTGGGCGAAGGTGTCACCGAAGAACATGCCGGAAACCCCGTAGACGGGAATCCCGGCGTTCCTCAAGTAGAGCCCGTCGGTGGCGCCCGTGCTCATGGTGGGGACGACGGGCACGCCGGGCCACATCTCCTCGGTGAGGGCCTCGATGGGGGCAAGCACTTCGGGGGTCAGTGGCGAGGGGGGGCTGTCGGTTGCGGCGCCGTCCATCGTTACGGTCACTCCCTCGGCGTCTCCGATGGCCTGTCTCAGCTGGCCCAGAACGTCTTCCGGAGATTCGTCGGGGAGGATCCGGCAGTTCACGTTGGCCCAGGCCCGCTGGGGGAGGGCATTGGACGCGTGACCCCCATCGAGGAGAGTGGCCACGCAGGTCGTGCGTAGCATTGCATTGTACCGGGGATCGACCTCCAGGGTGCGATCAGCGTCTGGGTCGCCTGGATCTGCAACCAGCCGCCGCATGGCGTCGCCAACGCGGGGATCCTCCTGGAAGTCGGCGGAACGGGTGAAGAAGGCCCTCGTGACCTCGTTGAGATTCACCGGGAACTGGTGTGCCCCGACGCGACTCAATGCCTTGGACAGCTCGTAGATGGCATTGTCCGGCCGGGGCCTGGAGCTGTGCCCACCTGGGTTGGTGGCCTCGACGATGTAGTTCAAGAACTTCTTTTCGCTCGCTTGAACCGAGTTCGCGGTCCTTTCGCCGTCGACGACCACGCCGCCGCCGCCCTCGTTCAGGGCGTACTCCACGTCCATCCATTCAGGTCGGTTCGCCAGCAGCCAGGCGATGCCGTTGTGGCCGCCGCCCTCCTCGTCGGCGGTGAGGGCAACGACGATGTCCCGGTCCGGCGTGAATCCCTCCTGCTTCATCCGGATGAGGATCGCCGCGTAGGCTGCGGCCTCGTCCTTGTCGTCGGCCACGCCGCGTCCGTAGAACGTCCCGTCTTCCTCGATCAGCTCGAAGGGAGGGAGGGTCCAGTCTTCCGGATTGGCCTCCACGACGTCGATATGGGCCATGGCCAGGATGGGTTTTGCGGCCTGGCTTCTGCCCCTCAAGCGAACGAGGACATTCCCCTCCCGTTCCGCGACCTGGGTCACCTCGACGTCCTCCCGGGGGAAGCCGGCAGCCAGAAAGCGCGTCTCCATCGCCCGGGCCAACTCCAGGGTGCTTCCCTCGGAGTGGGCGGTATTGATCCCTACCATCTCCTCGAGGATGTCGCGGGCCAGCTGCTCGAGCTCGTTGGAGGGTGCCGGTTGAGCTTGCGCGGTGCTATCCGGAACGAGGAAGAGGCAGAAGAGCAAGGCAACCACACGCATGAGGAGTCCTCCTGAGGGACGAGGCCGAAGAGGTGAACTTGCGGCCTGACTCTCCGCCTCTCAAGCGGGCCGCCCTCCTCCGTTGTGTGGAAGTCCGGGGAGGTCCGCGGCCTGCCCGCGGTCCCTAGCCAGGTCTGCGATGGCTCGGACCAGACCGCTGAAGATCCAACGGTGCATGGGATAGAGGCTGTACCAGTACAGCACGCCGAGGGTGCCGCGAGGTGCGAAGAGGGCGGTCTGTATCAACTCCGTACCGCCCTGGGACAAGGGCCGTGCCTCGAACTCCAGCCAAGCGGTGCCCGGCAGACGCATCTCGGCCCTGAGCCGCAGTAGTCTGGGCGGATCGACGATCTCGACGCGCCAGAAGTCGACTGCTTCACCGGGATGCAGCTCCGTGGGATGACGTCGGCCCCGCCGGAGGCCAGGCCCGCCGATCAAGCCGTCGACGAACCCCCGGAGCGACCACGCCCAGTTCCAGACCAGCCACCCCCCACTTCCCCCGAGGCTCGTGAAGGCCTCGAAGACCTGTCGCGGCGCGACATCGACATTGAGGGATCGGACCTCACGGAAGATCCCCTCCTCATCGACCATTTCATATTCCGGAATCGGTCCGGAGGCACCACTCCACCTCGTGGAGACCGAATGAGTCTGAACGCGTTGGAGGGCGTGCTCTACGGCCTGCTCGTAGGGCATCGGCTCGATCTGTGGAAATAGCTCGCGGGCTCGGGATAGGTCGCCCTCGAGGGGCCGGACCACGCCTTCGATCAGCGGCACGGCCAGGCGGTTGTGAATCGGAGTCACGAGACCGACCCAGCGTGCGGCCAAACCCGGCGCCAGCACGGGTACGGGAAAGATCTTACGGCGCAGTCCCCGGACGGACGCGTAGCCTTCCATCATTTCCTTGAACGTCAGGAGGTTGGTGCCGATGTCGATCACACCGGTCGCCTCGGTCCGCTCCATGGCCGCTACGAGGTAGGACAACACGTCCCTGATCCCGATCGGTCGTACCGGATTCCGAACCCACTTCGGCGCCACCATGGCGGGTAGCCGCTCCGTGAGATAACGCACCATCTCGAAGGAGGCGGATCCGCTACCGATGATGGGCCCGGCTCGGAGTTCCACCGTGGGGAGGGCCGAACGAAGAAGGCTCCCGACCTCTGCACGGCTCCCGAGGTGGCTGGATTCGTCTGTGGAATCTCCCGGCGGCTGGATGCCGCCGAGGTAAACGACCTTCTCCAGATGGGCCCCCGCAGCGATGAAGTTCTCCGCAGCCCTCCGGTCGCGCTCGGCGAAGTCGGCCCCGCTTTGCATGGAGTGGACCAGATAGTAGGCCACCTGGACTCCCGACAGCGCCTGCGAGACGGTCTCCGGTTCGAGAAGATCTGCCTCGCGGACCTCAACCTGCGCGAACCACGGGCGGGACTTCAGCCGGGAGGCATCACGTCCGATCGCAACCACTTCGTGGCCCCCGGCCAGTAGTCGCGGAATCAGGCGGCCACCGATGTAACCGGTGGCGCCCGTGACCGCGACCTTCACGAACCTCCCCCGGAGCGGCGGACCGTCCGCCGCCCGGGGGTTCGCTTCGGGTTCGTCATGAGGAGGATGGGAGCTCCAAACCCGGGGGAAGGAGGACCTGGTCCACGATGTGGATGATCCCGTTGGTCCCCTGGATGTCGAGGGCGGTCACCGTGGCGGAGTTCATCATGACCGTAGAGCCATCGACGGTGACTGCGATATCGTCGCCGTTGAGGGCCGTGGCCGAGGACAATCCCACAACGTCGGTGGAGAAGACCCTGCCCGCCACCACGTGGTAGGTGAGCACGTCCACCAGTACGTCCATGTTGTTGACGATGTAATCGAGATCTTCCTGGGGCAACGCGTCGAAAGCCGCGTTGGTCGGCGCGAACACGGTGAACGGTCCGTCTCCGGAAACGGTGGCCATTAGCCCAGCGCTTTCCAGCACGCTCACCAGAGTGCTGAAGTCGGCGTTCGCCGCGGCAATATCGGTGATGGTCTCGTCCACGGGCAGAAGCACCTGGTCGATCACGTGGATCACACCGTTCGACGCATCCACGTCAGCCATGGTGATGGCCGCTCCGTCGATGGTCGGACCGGCGCCGACTGCGACCGCCTGACCGTTCAGCGTCGGGATGAGAGGCGTGGAGGCCACGTCACCAGACCCGATGATTCCCTCGGCCACGTGGTACAGAAGGATCTCGGAGAGCGCGGGCGGGTCCGCGAGCAGCGCGTCAACCGTGCCTGCGGGCAGAGCGTCGAATGCCGCGTCCGTGGGGGCGAAGACGGTGTATGGACCTCCCGACTCGAGGGTCGCGCGAAGTCCGGCCGCCTCGAGGGCCGCCACCAGCGTGTTGAAGCTCCCGGCGGCCTCGGCGGTGGCGACGAGGTCGACCGCCTGAGGGGTCATCATGTCTTCATCGTCGTCGCAAGCCGCCGCGGCGAAGGCGAGGCTGGCCACCATGGACCAGCGAAGGGCTCTGTTCATCGTCTTATTTCGTTCCTGAGAAGTGAATGAGGGCCTCCGAGAGGAGGCCCCGAGATTGATGCACCGGGCGGGGCGGACAGTCCGCCCCGACCCGGGTGACTCTGGGCTGCGTCTCTACATCTGGGGCATGATCACCGAGTCGATGACGTGGATCACACCGTTGGAGGCTTCGATGTCGGTCGAGACCACGTTAGCACCGTCCACCATCACGGAACCGTTCTCCGAAGAGATGGAGATGGAAGCGCCATTGGCGGTCTCTGCGGAGTCCATTCCCACCACTTGAGAGGCCATCACTGAACC
>JAHEKK010000306.1:0-3947 GCA_024638395.1 Gemmatimonadota bacterium
GCATCCGGATCCCTCCCTGCGGGGCGCCGAGAGCGATGCGAACGCCCATTTCGCGCATGCGCATGCTCACGGTGTAGGAGACGACCCCGTAGAGCCCGACGATGGCCAGGAGCATGGCCACCAGGGCGAAGCCGCCCAGAAGCGACGTGGTGAATCGATCCGTAGCCAACGACAGGGTCACGAGCTCCTCCATGGGTTGGACCCCCGAGAGGGCGATACCGGGATCCAGCTCGGAAACGATGGTGCGGATCGGGTTGACGAGGTTGTTGGGATCTCCCGTGGTCCGGACGGCGGCGAACATGAAGGTCGACGGAGCCTGGGCGTAGGGCAGATACATGGCGTTCCGGCTGTCCGCGCGGATTCCGAAGTTCTTGATGTCCCGCACCACTCCCACGACCTCGCGCCAGACGGGGTTCTCCGGGCTATTCACGTTCAGGCGTTTTCCCAGGGCCTGCCCGTCGAAGTAGTCTCGCTGGAGTGTCTCGTTGACGATGATGACCCGCGTCGCCTCACCGTCGTCGGAGGCGGTGAATCCGCGACCCGCCACCAGTTGCAGGCCCATGGCCTCGAAGTAGCCGGGTGTGCTTCTTCTCAGCCACACCGAGGGCTCGAGTCCGGGCTGCGGCGGAGGTGCACCCTCCACCCTGAACGAGGCGTCTCCGTCGAACCCGGCCAACGGCAGCGCATCGACGAAACCCACCGACTCCACCGTGGGCAGGGCGCTCACTCGCTCTTCCAGAGGACCGAAGAAGCCCAGTCGGGTCTCGGCGTCGTCGTACCGGACGCCGGGTAGGGCGACTCGCATCGTGAGCACACCTTCGGGCTCGAAGCCCAGGTCGACGCGCTGGAGGTTCTGGAAGCTCCGGACCAGGAGACCTGCTCCCACAAGCAGCACGAGGGCCAGGCCCACCTGGCCTACGACAAGGGTATTCCGCAGTCCGGCGGATCCCGATGCGGCCCCCGATCGGCCTCCTTCCCTCAGGGCTCCGGCGGGGTTGGTTCGTGAGGCCCGCAGGGCCGGAATGACCCCGAAGAGGGAGCCGGTGACCGCGGTCACCAGGAGCGCGAACCCCAGAATGCGCGAGTCCACGGCGACCTGATCGAGGAGTGGCGTTCCGGCGGGCGCCATCCGCAGGAGAACCTCGGTGCCCAGGTACGCCAGCCCGACGCCCACGGCCCCTCCGACGAAGGCGAGAAGGGAGCTCTCGGTGAGGAGCTGCGACACGATCCGACGTCGCCCGGCGCCCATGGCTACGCGGACGGCCAACTCGCTGTTCCGCGTGGCTCCCCTGGCCAACAGGAGGTTGGCCACGTTCACGCATGCGATGAGGAGCACGAAGCCCACGGCGCCAAGGAGCACCCAGAGCGCCGTGCTCGCCTGGGTCACCAGGTCGTCGTGAAGTGGATAGACGTTGAAGTTCGTGTCGACGTTGTCCACCGGATATTCCTGCTCGAGTCTCGCACCCAGATCTCTTGCCTGGGCCTGCACAAGCTCGACGGAGGCCTCGTCCTGCATCCTTCCCACGGCGCGGAGGAAGATGCTCCCCCTCCCGCCTCCGTTGGTGCGGTCGAACCGGAGCGTGGTCCAGGCGTCGGTCCCGAGGAAGGGGGGCGGCTGGAAGTCCGGCGGCATGACCCCGATCACGGTATACGGTACGTCGCTGAGGAGGACGGTCTGGTTGATGATGCCTGGATCGGCGCCGAAGGCCCGGCGCCAGAGTCCGTCGCTCAGAATGACCACCGCGGGCCCGTCGGGTACGTCGTCTTCTGAAAGGAAGCCGCGACCCATGGCCGGTGCCACGCCGAGAACCTCCGAGAACATGCCGTGGCTGAACTGACTCCCGAAGAGCTGTTGCGCGTCCACGCCGTCTCCGGTGAGCGTCGGGCGCCACCCCATGAATGCCGAGATATGCTCGACGGACGAGACCTCGTCCCGGAAGTCGGCGAAGTTCGGCCACGAGAGCCATTCCCGTGCCTTGTCGGCGAGGACCACGTCCCGCTCGGTGTAGTCCATCCAGACCATGACGAGCTCGTCGGGCTCGTCGTAGGGGAGCGGGCGAAGCATGATCCCGTCGACGACGCTGAAAATCGCCGTGGTGGCACCGATGCCGAGTGCGATGGTGGCGATGGCCACTGCGCTGAATACCGGATGGGACAGGATCTGGCGCGTGGCGAAGGCCACGTCCCTCTTCACGTCACCCACGAGATCACTCCTCTGCATGGCTCTCCTCCTCCTCGTCATCATCTTCTCCACCTCCCCGCGCACGGACTCGACGTCGCCGAAACGGCGCTCGGCTTCTGCCAGGGCCTCGGACGGGGACATGCCGTCGGCCTCATATCGAGCCGCCCGCTCTTCGATATGGAAGCGGATCTCCTCGTCCACCTCGTCCTGGATCCGACCGGCTCCTCCAAAGGGGATCCGGAACAAACGCCTGCGGCGCGGCTCCCTTCCCTTGCTCACGGAATCGGCGACTCGACGGCCAGCGCCTTCGCCACGGCGTTGGTGTAGGCGGCCCAAGACGCGGCCTCTCTCTCCAAGTAGCCCCTCCCCTCACGCGTGAGGCTGTAGTACTTCGCCCGGCGGTTGTTCTCCGATAGCCCCCACTCCGATTCGACGAACCCCTTCTCCGCCAGACGGTGGAGTGCCGGATAAAGCGTGCCTTCCTCCATGAGTAGGGAGCCGTCGGTGACGTTCTCGATCCACTCACTCACGGCATAGCCGTGAAGCGGCTCCCAGGTCAGGGACTTCAAGATCAGGAGGTCGAGAGTGCCTCGAACGAGGTTCGGATTCTGCGTCATGGGGATGGTCGCCGTCATGAAAGTGTGACCCCTTGCGTTACAAGGGGAAGGTGACGGGGTTCCCCTAGGGACGCAAGGGGTACGTCAGTCGGGGCGCCGGCTCATTACGCCGCCCTGCCGTCGCGACCACACCTGGGTGAACTCGGCGCCGAAGAAGAAGATCTGGGCCGAGAAGTAGATCCAGGCCAGAAAGGTCACCACCGACGCGCCGGGGCCGTAGTACGACGTCCAGGAAGCGTTGGCCAGAAGCTGGGCCACGATCCACTTGCCGAGCACGAAGAAGAGCGCGGTGGCGAACGACCCGACCCATACCGTCTTCCATTCGATTTCGATGGACGGAAGCGTCCGGTATATGGCCGCAAACAGGACCCCGATGAAGACCAGGGAGAGTCCGGCGTCGGCGAGCTGAACCAAGATCGACCCGTTCGGCAGCCACTCTTCGAGGTGCTCGGCCAGTACGCTGGCGATAGAGGTGATGAGGAAGGAGATGGTCAGGACCAGTCCGGTAACGAGCATCATCACAAAACCTCGGACACGCGCTCGAAGCAGATCGAGAGCGATTTCCTTCTTGGACAGGTCCTCCGGCTCGACCCCCCAGATCTCGTTCAGGGACCCCCGGATGTTGGTAAAGGCGGCCGTCGCACCGAAGAGGAGAAGTGCGACCGTGATGAATGACGTCGGAGAAAGGAGGTCCGGGACCTCCACTCTTCCAATGACCGTCGATACCGTCTCGGCGGCCCTGGATCCGAGATTCGTGCGCAGCGCCGTAAGGATGCCCTCCCGGACCTCGTCCTCGTTGAGGAAGAACTCGAGAAAGCCGATGAGGAGAACCAGGAACGGACCCAGGGACAGGAGCACGTAGTAGGCAAGTGCCGCACCCCTGGCGGGTACGCCGTCCTCGATCCACTTGACGAGGGTCTCCTTGAGAATCGCACCGAGGGCCTTCAGCCCTCTGAGTGGAGACGCGGAGGAGCCGATCGGCACTTCTGCTGAGACCTCCTCCGCGGAGTCGTCCTGTCCCTCCTTCTCCGTCACGAGCCCAACCCGGCGAAGAGATTCTCCAGAGGCTCAGCCATCGTAGGATGGGCGTACACCGCGTCCCGGATCGCCGTATAGGGGAGGTCGCCCATCATCGCCGTCTGGAGAAC
>JAHEKK010000306.1:3957-4969 GCA_024638395.1 Gemmatimonadota bacterium
CCGCCAGAGCCGCTACCCCTGCGATCCGGCCGCTCCCGGCGTCCACCAGGCACTTTACGAATCCGCGCGTTTCACCCATTTCGATGGCCCGGGCCCAGGACGACATGGGCAGCTTCGCCACCCGCACGTCCATGCCTCCTTCCTCAGCCTCCGCCTCGGTGAGGCCGACCCGGCCCAGCTCCGGATCCGTATAGATGACGTAGGACAACAGGCGCTCGTCGCGAGTGTGTGGCTCCCTTCCGGGCAAGATGTCGGCGGCGACCACGCGGAAGTCATCGTAGGCGATATGGGTGAAGGGCGGCGCTCCGGTCATGTCTCCCAAGGCCCAGATGCCGTCGACGTTCGTCCGGCATCTGGAATCCACGGGCAGGAAGCCTTGACCGTCCGTGGCCAGGCCCGCCGCGTCGAGGTCGAGGCGATCGGTGTTCGGGGTGCGGCCGACGGCCACGAGGAGGTGGCTGGCGATGATGGTCCTCTGGCCGTCTCCCGTTTCCACGTCGAGGGCTACGCCCCCTCCCTCCGCAGACGACACCGACTGGAGCGAGGAACCGATGAGCACCTCGATGCCATCGTCGCGGAAGATCTCCAGAAGAGCCTCGCTCACGTCCTAGTCTTCTCGTCCGAGGAGTCGGCCCCCTTGCTCGATGACCGTCACGTTCGCGCCGAATCGACGGAACATCTGCCCGAACTCGAGACCAATCGGGCCACCGCCGAGGATGACGAGGTGGCGAGGCAGTGCGTCCAGCTCGAGGATGGATGTCGAGGTCAGGTGGTCCACCGCGTCGAGCCCCGGGATGGGTGGGATCGTGGGTCTGCCCCCGACGTTGAGGAAGATCCGGGGCGCCGTGATCGAGAAGGTCTGCCCACCGGGTCCCGGATCGACGGCGAGGGTATCGGGCGCGACAAAGCGCGCCTCCCCTTCGATAAGATCGATCTGATCGTGTTCTTCCAGCGAACGTCGGGACGACGAGCTGAAGTCGTCGACCACCGACCGCTTACGAGCCCTGACCGC
>JAHEKK010000009.1:0-17716 GCA_024638395.1 Gemmatimonadota bacterium
CCGAAGAGAGAACAGGCCGACAGTAGGCCGGTAGAGAGGAGTAGGGTCGCCCCGAGGCCCCCGATGCTGCTGTGTCGGGATGGGCGGGCCTGTCGTCGAAGCTGCGTCTCGGTTTGTCTGGTCATCGTACGATCCTGGAGGTGCACCGCATTCCCGAAAGGAATTGGCGACTCAAGACGGGTGTGCTGGAGTTCAGGCTCACCTCCCCCTCCAGCACGAGGTTCTGACCCGTAAGGGGCCATCGCACCGAGTACTGGCCACTACCCCGAGGCGTCCACTCGGCGATCTGGAACAGGCGGAAAAGAGCCCATTGCCCGGGCTGGGGCTCGAGCAGTCGGGTGGACTGCCCATCGAGCATGCCGGAGACGATGGCGTTCCGGGCCCGGTCGGCCGACCACCGGAACGCCTGGATTCCCGGTGACGACCGCGTAAACCGGTGAACCTGGCCGTCGATGTTGACCTCCACCTCGGACAGCCGGTCGTTCAGGAGAATCCGAAGCCCGAGGACCAGTTCGGGACCGTCACCCTCCGACGTGAACATGGCATTGGAGAGGGTCGCCGCATCGTTGAAGAAGCGCACGAGCTCGGGGGTGGGCCGGGGATCGGCCTCCGGCATCGCGGCATATTGGTTGCCCCTACGCTCCAGTAGACCCGCAAGGCTCCGGTCGTAGAAGCTCCAGAGGGCGCTCTCTCCCGGCTTGAAGATGGCGATGAAGTCCTCGAGCGAGGCCTCCGGACCGGATGTCGTGAACGGATACCTCGACGTGAGCCGGTTGAAGTCCTGGCAGAACGAAGCACCCGCTGCGTTGGCCTGTTGACTCGGCAATCCGCGGGCGAGCCCACGGGCGGATTCGATGGGGGCTTCCATCAGGCGCTGAACCATGTCACCGATCTGACCGGCTGAGCCTTCGATCAGGAAGGCCTGGGCCACCTGGCGCACCGCGTCTTGTGCCTGATCGGCGCTTCCGGCGACCTGCGAGAGGGTTCCCTCGTCCGCCGCCCCGCCGCCTTCCAGAAGGGGCCCCAGGGCGTTCCGCACTTCAGCGAGAGCGTCCACGTACGGCTGATTACCTTCGCCGATCAATCGGTCCGTTTGACCTGGAGGCACCACGACCTGCACGGGTTGGAAGGCCACCGCGACGACGGAGTCCACGGCCGTGTGCTGGGAGACCAGGGCGAACATCTGGAGGACGGGCGACTGACGGTCGCTCAGGGTTTCCAGGCGGCGAGCCGTTCCCGCCACGCCACCCCCTCCGGCGATGGAGGCACCGGCCAGGAAGCCCCTCCAGCGTTCGATGTACTCGGCCTCGAAGCGACGCCCCAGCTCCTGGGCCAGGGCCTGTCGGTCGCCGGGGGGGAGGGGGGCGCTGCCGATGACCCAGTCCTCCAACGCGAGGAGTGCGTCGATGTTCTCCAGCTGCTCCTGGACGAACGTCCAGCCGGGCTCCGTGAAGGCGCCGGGAACGCGTACGTCGTTACGGACCACCTGGGCCGCCTCGGGGAAGAGGTCACCGAAGGCGATGGTCTCGCCTTGCCGGGAGGCCTCGTCGACGAGGGCGGTATAGTAGCGGTCCTGATCCGAGAAGGATTGCACGAACGCCCGCGCGGACTCGACCACGGGCTCGTAGGGGAGGAACGTGAAGGGATCCTCGACGGCCAGTTCCTGGGCGTAGAAATCGAACTGGTTCTGGATGAGTCGGGCGGACGCTGGGTCGACCGCCCTACCCGTCCTCCAGTACTCCATGAGCACCGGTGTGAGGAACTCAGGCGTACTTCGATCGGCGAAGCCGGCGGTAATGAGGTAGGCCTTGAGGGCCGAGTACGCCCCTTCGCGGCCTTGGGGAGCATTTCCACCGCTTCCGAACTGGCCGAGGTGATCGACGAGAGCAGCCCTCGCGTCCCCCAGGAGCAGGCGATGGAATCGGTCGAAGTAGGTGTTCCGTGCGATCGCCCGGACCTCGTCGCCCCGATAGAGACCCCATCGGTAGCTGAGCGGTGGACCCTGGACTTTGAACTCGGTGAGGCGTGCCGCCACCGACCGGAGGGAGTCCAGAACGGCGAGCTGGGCCCCGTCCGGGATGCCGACGACCGTTTCGGGCAGCGTGCTCACACCCCGGACCGCAGCGACCGCTTCGGACGTCAGGCCTGCGTTGCGGCGGAAGGACACCAGGGTGCCGACGCTACCGACGATGAGGGCGACCATGGCGGACGCGAGCAGAGCCCGCCGCGCGATGTGGACGAGGAGTCCGCTGCCCGTCAGGACCTCAGCCGCCGGGTCTCGGCTGATCACGTCTCGGAGCAGCCGGTTCAAGAAGACCCACTGGGGTACGACCCGAGCGTCGGCAACCTCTCCGCCGCCGCTATGGACGTCGGCCAACTGCTGTGGAGAGAAGATCCGGGTGGCTTCCATGTTGGCCACGTCGGGTGCTGCCTGGGGAGCGGGGGCAAAAGCGGCCCTCGGCGCGATCTCCACAGCCCTCACGCCGGTGAAATAAAAGCCACGGAGCTGGGGCCCCACGGACAGCTGGGTCGGGCGACAAAGGTCCACGAGGAATTGGGTGAGCCGGTCCCGCACCTTGTTCAACTCCCGGGGAAACTCGTAGGCGCCGAGGCGTGCCGGACGATCCCCCTCGCGGGGGAGAAGGGTCATCCGGGATCGGGCGAGAGAACGATGGAGACGCTCGAGTGCGCCCTGGATCCGTTGGGTCTGGCGCTCCCCATAGGCCTCGGAACCCGTGCCCACCTGGAAGGGGAGCGTGGCGCCGAGAACCTGCTGAGCCTCCGAGTCGTCCAGCACCGCCACGAAATCCCCGAAGTAGGGGATGCGATCGACCTTGGTGAAGACCGCATACACCGGGAGCTCGATGCCCAGGCCCGCCGCGAGTTGAGCCAGGCGCTCGCGAAGGGCGGCTGCGGTATGTCGTGCGTACTCGACGGCGTCCGGCGTCAGGAATTCGTGGACGGGCACGCACACGACGGCAGCCCTGGGCGCCAAGGCTCCGCGCCCCAGGGTCGGCGCCCAGCGCCGGGGGCGAAGTCGCCGAACCAGACGCTTCCAGCTACCCTCGTCGTCCACCACCTCCGGACCGGCCTCGACGATCGCGCAATCGCCGCCGAACCAGACATTTGCGACGCTCGTGGGGATGATCTCGTCACCGCGATTGACCTCTCCGACCAGAAGCTCGACACCCAGGTCCGAGCGCTCGATGAGGGTGGTCTTGGTGGACCCGGCCGGGCCGATGAGCACCAACGCCCTTGTCGAGCGGATCCCCGGCCGCTTCGACCGTTTGAGGCGTCGGCCCGCGTCGCTGAAGACCTCGTCGATCTGCTTCACCAGGCCGGCGGGCGCCGAGTGCTTTGGGGCCCGCCGCTTCACGTAGAGGAAGACCAGGATGGCCGTCAGGATGCCGAGGACCATCAGGACGGCCCACAACACCCACGGGAGGGCGCCGGGAAGATCCCGGAGCCAGGTCAGCAACCCCGCCGCGATGGGGAAGGGCAGAAACGCGAGGACAGCGGCCCACCAGGCCCTGGCCGGCGCCTTCACCGAGGCTCCCTGATGGCGGAGAGGACGGGCACCGGCGACCTAGCCAAGGACCCGGGAGGCGGTGTCGCGCAGCTCGTCCAAACCCTGGCCGAGAAGCAGGGAGTAGGCGACGAAGCCCACCACGAGGAGGGCAAAGAGAGTGGTCGTGGCGACGAGTAGCGGACGAATCCAGGGGTCGCGGGGGCCGGATACTGACTCACCATGGGGGTGATCCCACTCGGTGGCGAGCTCCCTCTCGCCGCCTCGAGCCTCGCTGATTCGTCGTCCCGCCGTCTCTCGAAAGCGGTCCAGTTGAAGCGGGTCTTCCCGGTAGCGTCCCTGGAAGCCCAGAAGCAGGCAAAGCTGATAGACCTCCAGAACGTCGGCTGTCTGAACGCTGGCCGGTCCGCCCAGCAGATCTGTGAGGTTCCGGAAGAACGTCTCACCGGCCGTATGGTCTCCGAAGACTTCCTCCTGCAGCGGACGGCGGGACCAGCCGGCGAACATGGGCTGTCCTGATCCCAGAATGGACTCGTCCAGGAAAGCGACGTACGCGTAGACCGCCAGGCGAATGGAATCCTCGGAGTGGCTGGTCCCTTGAAGCTCACGATGAGCCGTCGTGAGGAGCTGCTTGACGTGGCTCCGAAAGGACTCCGAGTCCGAAGCGATCTGCCGGCCGGCCCGGAGCCGCACGAGCACCGTGAAGGCCTCCTGGAGGACGAGGGCCAACTGCCCCGCCTGGCCGAGGTCGTTCCGGACCGGATCCCGGTACGAAAGTATCGGAGGGACTCTCATGGCCCGCCCGCCTCCGGGAAGAAGATCGAGATCGATGCCCTGGGCTCGGGTATGGAATCGGGAATGTAGACGCCGACCTCACCCGTCTCCATCATTGATTGCCAGCACGGTGGGGTTCGGCCCATGCGGAAATACGAAACCGACGCCGAAGGACGGATCTCCGATGGTGGATTCGACTCGGGCTGGAGTTCCAGGCCCGGGTAGGCCTCCTGTACCAAGCGGTGTATATGCTTCGAGGAACAGACCTTCACGAGCCGAGGGATCCGTAGGCCCAGGTCGTGAGGAGCCAGCGCAGCGCTGATGCCGAGGAACCAATGACCCCGCTCGAAGCTCCGTGGATCGGGTATGCTCACGGCGTAGAAGTTCGGCTCGGTTCGCTGAAGGGCGAGGGTCGTGGCGTTCTGCGGTACCACGATCTCCAGATGCCGGCGGATGTGGCGATACAGCTCGTCGAAGCAGGGCTCGGGGTCCTGGTGCCGGTAGGTCGGCAAGTCACCGGCCCGGGCGTCCATGGAGAATGTGCAGAGGGCGCCGGCAAGCCGGGAGAGCTCGAGGAACACTTGTTCCGGGTGGGTCTTCTTGGTTCGCAGGTGATGCCGAAGGGGCGGGATGGCGGACTGCACCGTATGGGAGAGCCAGAACCCGGCGATTTCGGAATCCCCCCCGTCGCCGTTCTGACTCCGCTCCCGGGCCAGGGCCTCGGCCTTGGACTGGAGCATTCCCACGAGGCGCTCGAGGACCACGAGAATCCGGGAGGACGCCCCGATGCGGATGCAGGAGGGGACGAACTCAGGGTCGTAAGTGAAGTTCCCGGAGCCATCTCGGCTGACCCGGGCAATGGGCAGAGTGACGAGTCCTTCCAGGTCCTGGGAATCCAACCGAAGCTGGAAGTTCTTCTGAGCCAGCCGGATGGGCTTGGGATCCTGCCCCGTCGTCTCGTCGGTGAATTGCCGGTCGGCGGGGATGAACCGCGTCGTAGCACCGCCCGCCTCGGACTCGGCGCAGTTGGCCCGGTCGACACGAAAGGCCGGGATCGTCAGCATCACGAGGTGGCTTTGGGCCGTGGGCGAGAAGTGCCCCCGAATGTCCAGAGTGGCAGGCGTGGGGTCTTCGGGAAAGCGGAAGATCAGGCCGTCCGGCATCACCCCTCGCGCTTGGAGGATGGAGACCACACCATTACGGAGTGCGTCGTGATCGAAATCACTATCGATGAGCCCTGTGGAATCGGGGCTCAGCGAGGAGAGCGCAAAGGCCGTGACGTCTTGATGGAACCGACTTTGGAGCTGGAATTGATGCTGGCTGAGGTGCATCCCTTCGCTCCAAACGACGGGACTCAGACACCTGGGCTGCTCGACTGGATCCACGGCGGCTGGGTAGGAAGGGAGTGGCTTGATCCGGCCTGCAGGGCCACGGCCCCACCGGCGGGTTGGAGCCTGAGGTCACGGTACGACTGCAGGCGGGCTAGTATGATGCGACGGATTGCGACCCCGCGCCACCGCGACCGGGTAGCAGCAGCGGCGGCCGAGTTCATCAACCCCCTGGCTTCATGACCCGAGATGAGTTGCTGGCCCGTTACGACCTGATCGAACAGGTCACGTCGGGGAACGTAGAGACCCATCACGCTCTTCATCCCAGCGGGGCCGTGGTGATGGTCCACTTCATCCACGGTTCGACGGCATACCAGGCCCAGATGGCGGCCGGCGCACACCGAGCCAGCGAGGGAGCCGCCTCTGCCGGCAAGGTCCTCCACGTGCACATGGTAGACGGCCACCCCGTGGTGGTGACCCGGTTCCTGACGGATTTCGTGACCCTCGAGCACTGGTTTGCCAGCCTCGGGATCGCTCCGGCTGCCGATTCGGCCGGAGGTGGGGCCCCACCCCGGGTTGCCCCTCCGGTTCCCGAGGCCCCCGACCCGCCTCTCGTGGGCGGGGGTCCTCCCTCGTTGGGGCCTTCGGAAGGCATCGCCCCGACGGAACAGCTGGGTGAGTTCACCCAGATGTTCTCAGCGCTCCCTCCGCCGGCGGGGACCCCACCCGTCACGGCCGACCAGGCCGCCACCGTGGAGACCCCTCGCCCCCCGCCTCGTGGGGACTCCCCCCCGGAGCCGGCGACGACGCCCCCGGAAAGGCCGTCGCCCCCCGCGTCGACGCCGATGCCGTCCCCCGACGAGGGGGGTCCGGGTGAGTTCACCAGGCTCTTCCGGACCCCGATGGGCCAGGACCCGGCGCCTCAGACCCCCGACAAACCGCAACCGCCGCCGCCCCGTGATCCCAAGCCCCCTCCTCTCCAGGTGGCGGCGAGTTCACGCGGCTCTTCCGGGCGACTTCACCCGAGGCTGACTCCGATCGGAACCCGTGGACCGATCCGGCCCGAAGGCCTCCGTCGGACGGTCCGTCCCAGGAAGCCCAGACGCCCGCGTCCACCCAGGGGCCACCGGGACATGTTGGAGGGCATCCTCCATCCCGGCCTCCCCAGGACTCGCCGCCGTCGGGACCCGGAGAGTTCACCAAGTTCTTCAAGCCAGCCGCTCAGCCGTCCGAGCCGCCTATCCCGACCCAGCCCGTCAACCCGCCTTTGTTCCCCGGGTCCGACGGCGGGTCGGAGGCCCAGCGCCCGTCGGCGGCGCCTGGTGGAGGATCCTGGAGCGATGCGTTGAGGTCGTCCAGACCCCCGGGGCCAAGCGCTCCCGAGATTCCGCCGGCCGCTCCCCCTCCCGACGAGGGCCGTGGCGAGTTCACACAGATCTTCGGGAGGGATTCCATTCTGCCTTCCCCTCCACCGACCATGCCGGCGCCGGGGAAGGGAGCCGAAGGACCGGTCCACTCCCAGACTCCCCCCGTACCCGACTCGCCGCCGCCCACTGCGCCCCGCGCGCCTGCCGCGCCCGGGGGCATGAGAGGTGTGCCCCGCGCTCCCCGCCTGCCCGGGGCCGAGAGCCTTCTCCGGAAGGCCGCCGCTCGAGGCGGGGTGCCGGTGCCGCGTTCACCCGTTCCCCCGAGTGCTCGACAGTTGGGTCGTATGGCCCTCAAGGGAGTCCAGGCCCCGGGGGCCGGGAGTCAGGGGAGCGGCGCGGACGCAGGAGGTAGCAGTCCCGCGAAGGGAGAGGACGGGCCGCAACGGAAGGGTCCCGGTGTCGCCTTCGCCGTGGGGATAACGCTGGTCGTCGTAGCGAGCCTCGTCCTCGTGCTCTTCTTTGCCTTCTGGGATTTCAACGCACCGTCGTCCGCAGAGGAGCCTGTGGCGGAACCCGTGACCGCTGACTCGGTGGGGTGACGGCTCGATAGGCCCGGGCCTGGGGGACCGCCGAGCGGAACGTTGCGACCACCGCTCCGGTGAGGCTGGTGGGCTAGCGGCCTCGCGCCTTCTTGAGCATGACGACCAACTCGAGCTTGGGGTCCGGCACTTCCGAGGGGACGTAGACGGCCACATTGCGGGCCCTACAGATGGACTGCCACTCCTCGCCAGACTGCTCGAGGGCGAAGTACCGGTAGTCCAGCTTCACGGGGACTTCGTTGCGGGGGTGGGCCACGTGGCGTAGGCCGAGCCCGCCGACGGCCTGCTTCACCAGGTGATCGATCCGATCGCCGGAGGTGACTTTGACCAGCCGCGCGACTCGCTCCGGGTTCATCCCGGCGGCGGACACCGCCAGGTATAGCTCTCCCGAGGCCAGATAGCGGTCCTGGTCAACAGGCGCTGCAAAGATGGCCGACCGGGTCTCCTCCAGGGGGATGCTCACGTGATTGGCCGGCACCACCGTTTCGAGGAGCTCCCGCAGAGAGGTGTCCAGGCGATCGAAGCAATCGGAGAGGTTGTCGTGGTCGTATTCAGGAAGCTGGGTCGGGTGGATCGTGGACGAGAACGTGGTGAGCGCCCCTGCGAGGCCGAGCATGGAGGCGTACAGCCGTTCCGGATGGGTTCGTCGGAGCTCCAGAAGGTGTCGGATCTCCGGCAGGTACCGGTTGGTCGAGTAGAGCAACCAGAAATTCGCCACGTCGCTGACGCCGAAGTTGGCGAGGCCTTTGCCCCGTTCCTTCCGGACCTTTGAAAGGCTGTTGCCTTTTGCGGTGAGGATCTCCACCAGCCGCTTGGCCATGGCGAGGATGTGGGAGTTCGTGTCAATGGCCAGCAGCGGAGGGACAAAGCCCTGGTCCAGCTCGAGTTGGCCTGCCTCACTCCGGCGCACACGAGCCACGGGCAGCGCCACGCTCCCCTCGAGGTACTCATTGCCACTGGCGAGTCGGAAGTTCTTCTCCGCCACCATGACGGGTTTCTCGGACAGGCCCGTGTTCTCGTCCCTTCGACGCACGGCGCGGGCGATGAAGGCCGTGTCCCGGGACTCACCTTCAGCAGCGATGGTCCGGAGGCCGGAGCGGCGCTCGGGAATCGCCAGGTAGAAGGTCAGGTCCGTCTGATCCGGCGCGAAGAGCCCGTCCAGGGGCCGGGGGGGAGGAGCCGGGTCCGAGGCGGGGATGTCGAAGGCCAGGCCGTCCTTGAACAGCCCCGACGCCCGGGCCACTACCAGGGCGCCTTCCGCCAGGGCCTCCCGATCGATCTCGAGGTCGGTGAACCCCCAAGGAAAGGAAGTCAGGGAGGAGACCCGAAACTCGGAGGTGTCCTGAAGAAAGCGGTCCTGGATCTGGAGGTGCTGCGGGGTTAGAAGAACGCCCTTGTTCCAGAGGACACCCTGGGTTTGACGCATATGGACTTTGACCTTTGAGGTAGCGGCAGGGCCAGAAGGTCACGCCCGTGCAGGTGACGGGCAAGAGATGGACCTTCTGCTGCCTGTCCGCCGTCCTGCCACGCCTTGCGCTTGGCCCTTCGCAGGTGCTGGAACGGCTCGAGGGTTTTCATGGCGCTTCTGCGGAAGCGGCGCCTCCACCCCGCCCGGTGCGCGTTGGGAAGTCAGTCGGCCGCTTTCCGAGTGGTCCGGTCTCAGCCGTCGAGCCAGGGACCGGCCAGGGGGAAGGGCGTGTCGGCGATGGGGTGCACTCCAAGTAGCTTCACCCGGTCCTGGTCTTTGAAGGCGACGACGGGCGTCAGCCCCGCCTCGATCATCCGGCGTGCCTCGCCCTCCGTGATGACAACCTCGGCGCAGGGCTGCGCCCGCGTCTCACCGTCTTCGGTGGTCACATGGAACGGAAGGCCACCGACGTCGGCAGGAGCGGCGGGCCGGAGGCTCCACCCGCGGTCCACGAACCCTTGGGCCAGCACGAGACCGGCCAGAATCGCTGGAGAGCCCCAGACGAAATCCCCATGCGCCGCCTCCCCTTCAGTCTCGTGAAAGAACGAGGGCTCGGATCCGCTTTCAGGCCCATAGGGCAACCTCAACAAGAACCGCGGGAGGACCAAGCTCAGGAAGCGAGCCCCGCCTGACGCCCTGAGATGGCGCCATGCGCTCTCGGGGGCGGGGTCACTCATCGATGCTGCGAGAGCGAGCTCGGCAAGGTCCGGCGCGGCCTCGACGACCCAGGGCGCGTTCGCCATCCGGCCGAGTTCACCGAGAGCGGAGAGAGTCTGCAGATCGTCATGACTTCCCTGGAACGCATAGCAGCCGACCAACAACGAGAACCCGGCGCCCGGGCCCTCCCGGTCGAGCAGGAGTCGCCCGAGGGGGGAATCGGACCCACCCGCCGAGACTTCCCTCGTAAGTCGCTCCTTGGACACGTCGATCACATGGACCTTCAGGTGGGGTCCCGTCTCCACCCGTCGGCAGAGGAGGTCGACGCCCCTCCAGAGGGATTCCAGAGCGCGGAAGTCGGGGTCTCGGATGAGGCGCCGCAAGAGGTCCTGGGCGGAGGCCTCGAAGATCGCCCGGCGCTCGGCCTGACCCGGCTCGTCCTTGACGAGGTGGGGTGCCAGAGCCTGATCGATCAGATCCTGAAGGTCGTTCCCGCGACCAGAGACCGGCGGCGGGGCCTCCTCGGCTCCCGTGGCGGACAGCACGTCCTCCAATAGTCCCGGTCCCGGTGGTGGAGACGGAGGACTTCCTGCCGCGGCCGTTCTCGGGCTCCGGTCCACCCGGGTCTTCAGCTCCCTGAAGAGGGGCATCCGTTCCATGAGTTCCGCCGGCTCGAAGTCCCAGATTGAATCGAAGGACAACGTGACCGGTGTCCTGACGTCTGGCCACGCCATCGAAACCTTGGGGTCCAGTCGGCGGAGCACGTCGTTCAAGTCGTCGCGGTCGACTCGCAGGGGCCGTAAGGGACCCGCGCCATCCAGCTGGCTGAAGTCTCCGAATAGGGCGACCTGAAAAGGCCTTGCCGGGTCTTCAACCCGGGGGACACGTTGGGTCTGTTCGACCGCATCCAGGTGGATTTCGTACCGGCCACCTTCCGCAACCCGGTGTTGCGCGCCGGCCCCGCCTTGAGTGGATTCTCGGCTTCGGGTCATGTCGATGGCCTGAGTGCAGGAGGGGTGTCGGTCTCGAGGGTCCCGCCCGTTCGGCGCGCGCCCACGAGCCGCATTGTGCCGGAGGGCCGGAGCCCGGGCAAGCGCGCGGAAGTCCGGAAGTGGCCTCAGGTCCGGGCCCCCGCCACCGGTAGGGCCGGGGTGCGTCCGGCGTGTTCCTGTCGGCGGACTCGCC
The DNA here is from genome assembly GCA_024638395.1 of Gemmatimonadota bacterium. Taxonomy (GTDB): domain Bacteria; phylum Gemmatimonadota; class Gemmatimonadetes; order Longimicrobiales; family Gaopeijiaceae; genus JAHEKK01. The sequence continues at coordinate 10,905 of JAHEKK010000009.1, forward strand.
GGTCCCGCAGAGGCCGCGACCCCTAACCGCCTCACCGGCCGGGGTCGACACTGGGGGCATGAAATCCGCTCCCGATCGCCGGCTCTCCGACACATGCAGAGAGCCGTGGGTGGCGTCTTTGCTGAACGACTGGCTCACGCGCCTCGGCGATTCACACGTGTGGCCCTACGTGGGCCTGTTCGGGCTCGCCTTTGGCGCCAGCCTGCTCGTGGGGTTGGTGAACGGTATCCCGGTCCCGTCGGCACACGACGAGTTCGCCTACCTCCTCGCCGCCGACACCTTCGCCTCGGGGCGCCTGGCCAACCCCACCCACCTTCTTTGGCCGTTCTTCGAAACCTTCCACGTCATCCACGAGCCGTCCTACGTGGCCAAGTACCCTCCCGCCCAGGGACTGGTGCTGGGGTTCGGGCAGTGGATCAGCGGCACTCCCATCCTCGGGGCGTGGCTCACGGCGGGGCTTCTTGCGGCGGTCACCTACTGGATGGCTCTAGGGTGGATACCCAGGCCGTGGGCCCTGCTGGCGGCTCTCCTGTCCACCATCCAGCTCGCCGGCCCCAGCTATTGGGCTCAGAGCTACTGGGGCGGGAACATGGCGGCCATCGGAGGTGCGCTGGTTCTGGGCGCCGCCCCCCGGATCGTCCGAAGCCCGTCTCCGGGCGTGGGTGTGGCGGCGGGGGCGGGACTCACGCTTTTGGCTTTGAGCCGGCCCTTCGAAGGGCTTCTCACGGCCACGGCAATGGCCGGCTTCGTCTGGCTGCGGATGGGACGTAGCGACAGCGCCGGCTGGTCGGCCTGTTTCCGGAGAGCGGTCCCCGCCGCGGCGGTCGTACTCCTGGCTGGCGGAACGTGGTTGGGCTTCTACAACCAACGCACGGTGGGCGACCCCCTGAAGCTCCCGTATCAGGTCCACGAAGAGACCTATTCCATGTCGAGCCTGAAGCCCTGGAAGACGGTGGAGGCTCCTCCGGCCTACCGGCACCGGGTATTGGCCCAGTTCCACCACATGGAGAAGGAGGGACGGGCACGGACACAGACGCCGGGCATGATCGTCAAACAGGCACCCCTCAAGGCGGGGGCGATGGGCATCTTCTTCCTGGGGTTCTTCGGCCTGCCCGCTCTGGTGGGCCTGCCGGGAGCGATGAAGGAGGACAAGGGACTGGTCGTGCTCGCGGCCACAGGGGGGCTGGTACTCCTCGCGAGCATGTGGACGATCGCGTTCGCCCACTACCTGGCACCTGTGGCGCCACTGCTCTACGTGCTCCTTGCCGCCTCGGTCGCTTCCCTTGCGGGCCGGTCGGTTCAGAGCCGGACTGCTCGTTGGACCTTGAACCTGGTGGCGATGCTCTTCGTGGGGGTCGTAGGCCTGAGGCTGGCCTTCACCTTCGTTCCGGTGTCCGAGGAAACGTTCGGGGTGCAGCGCGCCCGCGTGGCCGACTCACTGGCCGACCGGCCGGGAAGGGACCTGGTGTTCGTCCAATACACGAGGGCCCACACCGTTCACAACGAGTGGGTGTACAACGCTGCCGATATCGACGGATCGGAGGTGGTGTGGGCCAGGGACATGGGCCCCGACGCCAACCGTGAGCTCCTCCGCTATTATCCCGACCGGCGCCCCTGGCTGCTCCTCGTCGGTCACGAGGACCAGATGGTCGAGCCCGATCAGGCTGAGCCGGTCCGCCTGATGGACTACCCTGCGGCGGCGCTGGCTGGAGTCGTCGAGTAGGGGTTCGCCGCGGCGACAACCCGGTCAGGAAGCCGAAAGGGGAGAGGGCTCGTGTAGCCCCCTCCCCTCTCGAATCGGTCCCGGGCCCCAGTTCAGGGGCCGGCACCCAGCAAACGGCGGCGACTAGCTCGCTTCCGCCAATCGTCCCACCGCCTCCGCCAGCATCTCCACACGGGCTCGGTCCAGGGACCGGCGGGCCTCGCTCTCGAGCTCGTCGGCGAGGGTGGCCAGTGCGCTCTGGCGTGCGGATCCCGACGCACGCTCGGCATCGGCCAGGCTTTGCTTCACCCATGAAAGCCTCGCAGCTGCCATACCGCCGTGCCGCTCCAACTGGTCGACGTAGGCACGGGCCAGTGAGAACGTGGCGGGCCACTCGAAGATGGGCTGCCCCTGGGAGTTGAGCTCCTCCAGTACCACCGAGTTGGCCGCGTCGATCTCGTTCTGAGACAGCAGCTCGTTCGGCGTCAATTCGAAGACGTCCAGGCCCCGGGCGATCTCGGAGCTGACGATGAAGCCGTTGTACCAGTAGACCGACCAGCTTCCGCCGCTCCCCATCTGATTCGGGTTCACGGGGCCACGGTCGTGGAATGCGATCTCGACCGGGTTGTCCGGGTTGGTCCAATCAATCAGGGAGATCCCGCCCTGGTACCACGCCTGGATCATGATGTCCCGGCCCGGGATGGGAATCAGGGATCCGTTGTGCGCTACGCAGTTCTCCAGCGACGTCTGAGGGGCAGGGAGCTTGTAGTAGCTGCGGAAGTTCATGTCGTTGCCATCGATGGTGAAGATGGCGTTGGCGCCCCACTCATAGGGATCCGACTCCCGGCACTTGGGCCCGCCACCGCCGCCCCACTCGTCGGTGAACATGATCTTGGAGCCGTCGTTGCTGAACGTGGCCGAGTGCCAGTAGGCGAAATTGGAGTCGCTCACGGCCGCAAGGCGCCGGGGGTCGGTGGGGTTGCTGATGTCCAGAAGTAGGCCGTAGCCCTCGCACGCCCCGCCGGCCAGTCCAATCGCCGGATACACGGTGATGTCGTGACACTGGGTGGGGCCCATGGCCTCGGCCCCTTCTCCGCCTCCGGTCATGACGCGAATCATCTCCGGTATGTACGCCCGCAGGGCGGCGCTATCGGCGGCCGTGGGCGATCCGCTGCCCCCACGCGCCCGCATGATGCTGTCGAGACGAGGCTGGACGAACTGGCTCGGCAGCACCATCGCCTGGCCTCCGAATTCGGCGATGAACGCGCCGCGGGCCCGGGCCTCCTCGATGGCCCGGATATCCTCGGGGGCCAGTCCGTGCTCCGGAGGAGCGACGAGGTCATCGAAGATACGGGGTGAGCTGACGATGGCCGCCTGCTCGGGATTGGCCAGGGGAACCCGGATCACTTCGATACGGAAGAGGGCAGAGTTCGGGTCCTCCTCGGGCATGAGGCCGGAACAGCCTTCCAGCTCCTCGGCGGGACGCACCGGCGCAGAGCCCGACACGTAGATGTATACGTTGTCCTGGTCGTTCGGATCTGCCAGAACGGTGTGGGTGTGGGACCCGCGGCAGGTCTGGACGTTGGCGATGTACTCGGGATTCCGGATGTCGGAGATGTCGAAGATCCGGATGCCTCTCAGGCGGTGATGGCTGACCGCTTCCTGTACGCCCTCGCCGCTACAGTCCAAGCGGCCGCTGAGGCCTTCGCCCGAGACGAAGAGGAGGTTGTCGTACACGGACACGTCGCTCTGGGAGGCCGGACAGTAGAAATCCACCGCCAGCGACGGATTGGCCGGGTTGGAGATATCCCAGACCTGGATTCCGTTGTAGTTCCCCTGAATGACGTAGTTGCCGGTGAAGGCCAGGTCGGAATTCGTCACGCCCACGAACTGCTCGGATGGCGGCGTGGAGGACACCTTTCGGAGGTTCCATATGGCCTCCTCGGCGTCGAAGAGGCCGGCCCCAAGGCCCACGCGAGGATCAGGCGTGGGAGGAGAGGGCATCAGGGGACGGAGGCTCGTCGGGCCCATGTCGGCCCCGCCGCCGCCCGTCTGTGACGCGCAGCCGGCAACGGCGACGGCGGCCACGAACGAGGTCAGAGCGGTCCGTAGTCCGCGTGGAAGAGTGGGTGATCGACGTCTCATCGTCTGCCTTCCTCGAATCGTTTGTGAGTTCGCGTTCTTCACCGGATGCCTCCCCCGGTCATTCCCTCCAACATCAACTTCATCCGGGCGATTTCCGTGGTCTGATCCACCTGAATATCAGACGCCATCTTGAAGACGAGGTCGTCCTGGGCGGCCCCATCCGATGCGAAGAGCTCGTGTACCATCGTCACGGCGCCTTCGTGGTGCTGAATCATATAGGTAAGGAAGAGACGGTCGAAGTCCGCACCCCGTGCGGCTTCCAGCTCCTCCAGCTGCTCTGCCGTGAGCATGCCCGGCATGTGCATGATGTGATCGGGTCCGTGGACCATGACCCCTGTCCCCTCGCCGTGCACCTCGGGAACGATGCGGCCTCTGTCCCGCAGCCATCGCTGCATGACGGCGATCTCGTCCTTCTGAGCGTTGATGATCCGGGCGGCGAGGGTGCGGATGCTCGCGCTGGCTCCGTTGGCCGGAGCGTGGCCGGACATGACGAGGGCCTGTGCGTGGTGGCCGATCATACCCGTCATGAAGTCCACGTCGGCGTCGTGGACGTTGAGGAGGGCGCTGTCGGTGCGGGCCCGGTAGATGGCCTCGAGCTCCGCGAGGGAGGGGCCTTCCGGATTCGGTCCGGCGGGGTTCGTCGGGGAGGGGGTCGCAGTTGCGCAGGCCGTGAGGGTCAGCGCCAACAGAAGGGCTGCTGCCTGCGCGCCGGTGCAGTGATAGGGCATGCTCATGATACCGTCAGAGATTGTCGGGCTTTCATCGAGCGCCGGGATGGAGGCGCCCGCCGACCCGTGAACGGATTCTTCGCCGAAAAAGATAGCGTGGAGCGGCCCGCGACGTCTCGATTTCTTGGCCGCTCCGCTCCGCGACCCCTTGGCGGGTCAGTCCCCGCGCAGTGCCAGCGTCGGGTCGGTCGTCGCCGCCCGGTATGCGGGCCACCAGGTCGTGGCCAGCGCCACAGAGGTGATCAGCGCCAGGGTCGCCGCGTACGTGGCCGGGTCCACGGGGGAGACTCCGAAGAGCAGCGTCTCGAGAGCCCGCGAGGCCAGAACGGCAGCGATGAGGCCGCCCGCCGCACCCAGCAGCGTCAGCCCCAATGAGCGGCCGAGCACCCGGTTCACGAGGGTGCCCGACTGGGCTCCAAGGGCGATCCGCACCCCGATCTCCCTTCGCTGTTGAGCCACCGAGTAGCTGATGAGGCCGTAGAGTCCGACCACGCTGAGGACCAGGGCCAGGACCCCGAATCCCCCTACCAGGGTCATGGCGAACGTTCGCCGCGCCGTGTTCCGGCGGAACGCCTCTTCCACAGTGCCCAGGGCTTGCGGTGGAAGCTCCCCGTCGATGTCCAGCAGGGCTCCGCGCATCGCCGAAAGCACCGCGGACTGATCGGCTCCCGGGGCCGTCCGCGCCACGATGGTGTTCCAGGCCAACCACTCCCAGGTCTTCTGGTAATATGGGACATGGATCTCGGGACGAGTAGCCGCATCGGGACTTCCCAAGCGGGCGTCCTCCACAACCCCCACGATCTCCCGCCACGGGGTCTCGCCGACCCTGAACGCGATCCGCTCCCCGACGGCGCGTCCGTCAGGCCAGTGCTTCCGGGCGAGGGACTCGTTGATGATTACGACGGGGGCTCCGTCGTCGTTGTCGCCGGAATCGAACGCCCGACCCTGAACGATCCTCCGCCCCAGGACCTCGAAGTAGCCGGGTGTCACGGCGTGGAGCGACTCGTCGTCTTCCCGGCCAGTGGGATTGGTCGCGACCCGTCCATCAATGGCGAAGCTGAAGGTCATGACGCCGGTTGCCCCCGGCGGCTGGCTCGTGCCGGCCGCACTCACGACTCCCGGGAGAGCCTCGATCCGCTGGAGGAGCCGTATATACAGGGCTACGTGTGCCGGGGTTTCCGGATACCGTGCAAACGGCAGGTCCACCGACATCATGGCGAGATTCGCGGGCTCGAATCCCAGGTCCGTGTCGTTCAGGGCCCTGAACGAGCGGACGAAGAGCCCGGCGCCCACCAGGAGCACCACGGTCAACCCGACCTGAACCACGAGCAGTGCGCTGCGAAGCCCGGTCTGTCCGGAGGGCGACGCGTCCCGTGCCGTTCTAAGGGCTGACTCGAAGCTCGTGCGGGAGAGCCGTACGGAGGGTGCGAGGCCGAAGAGCAACGCACATCCCAGGGCGGTTGCCCCCGCAAACGCGAACATCCGGAGGTCCATCACGGCCCCGTCCAGAAGGGGCGTGCCGGGCGGTGCGGAGGACACGAGGATCCGTATCAAGAGGGGAGCCACGATGAGGGCGCCACCTCCACCCAACAGCGCCAGGAGCCCGCTTTCCGTGAGGAGCTGCCCGAGGACACGCCCACGTGAGGCCCCCAAGGCGCCCCGGACCGCCATTTCGCGGCGACGCGCCACGGCGCGTGCCAGGAGCAGATTCGCCAGGTTGGCACACGCGATCAGCAAGACCACCACCACCCCGCCCAGAAGCACCATGAGCAGCGGCACGACGTCGGCGGTGATGTCCTCGTGCAGCGGGACGATGCGGGCGCCCCAGCCCGTCATTTCTGCGGGGTGCTGTTCGGTGATTCCGGCCACCACGGCGTCGAGCTCGGATTGGGCCCCCTCCACACGGACCCCCGGGGCGAGGCGGGCGACCACGTTGAAGTTGTGGCTCGTCCGCTCCGCAGGGTCGAAGGTCCTGTTCCGGCGGGGGGCCCACATGTCGATGCCCTCGTCCGGGAACGAGAATCCCGGAGGCATGACGCCCACCACGGTGTGGGGCTCATCGTTGAGAATGACCCGCCGGCCGAGGACGTCCCGGCTCCCGCTGTATCTCTCGAGCCAGATCGCGTGGGCCAGGACCGCCGTGCTGCCCGTCTCGACGTCCTCCTCGGCGAGGGACCGGCCCAGGACGGGGTCGACCTTCAGCACTTCGAAGACGGCGGGTCTTAGACGAGCCACGG
>JAHEKK010000009.1:17726-20032 GCA_024638395.1 Gemmatimonadota bacterium
CCCCCTCGCCGGTCAGGGTGACCGGGGTGGCGCTCGTGTAGGCGCCGACGGCGGAAAACGACGCGACCCGCTCCTGCCAATCGACCACATTGCCGGACGACACGGGATTGGTTGGATCGCCCTGTGGCGAGGTTTCCCATACTCGCACCAGCTGCTCGGGCTGGGGATAGGGCAGCGGAGCGAGGAGAACGGAGTATACGAGGCTGAAAATGGCCGTCGTGGCCCCGATGCCGAGGGCCAGGGTCAGGACGGCCATGGTGGTGAACGTGGGCGTCCGGCGCAGGACGCGGGCGCCGTACCTCAGATCCTGTCGGAAGTCCGTGTACCGGGCCCTCCGTCTTGTGGTTCTTGCGCTCCGGCTCGCCACCCTCTCGACCTCCACCTTGATGTGGTCCAGGTCACCCAGCCTCACCCGGGCCGCCGCCTTGGCCTCCTCCTCGCTCATCCCCCGGGCCACGTAGTCCTTCACGCGCATTTCGAGATGGAAGGCCAGCTCCGCCTCGGCGTCCTCCGAGGGCCTGCGGCTAATGATCCGGGCGAGCCTGCGCCATCCCGGGGGCCGGTTTCCTCGCGGCGGGCCGCCAGCGGTCACGAGCTCCCTCCTCCCGGCTGTGCCGGCGCCGACAACGCCTTCGCCACCACGGCGACCATCCGGTTCCAACCCAGAGTCTTGTCCCGGAGCCTGCTCCGTCCCTCTTCGGTGAGGCGGTAGAACTTGGCTCGCCGGTTGTTTTCCGAGACGCCCCAGTCGGGTTCCACCCAACCCTTTGCAGCCATCCGGTGCAGGGCGGGGTAGAGGGAGCCCTCTTCGACCCTGAGTGCGTCGTCGGTGGCGAGCTCGATCCACCGGGCGATGCCGTAGCCGTGGGCCTCCTGCCAGCTCAGGGCCCGAAGGATGAGCAACTCGAGGGTTCCTTGTAGCAGGCCTCGGTCGTCCTGGAACACGCGGCATCATCCTGGCTTCGAGTGATTTCCCCTAGACTCCGAAAGGGAAGCTAATCCTCTCTCCATAGACTTGCAAAGGGAAGGACGCCTGGTGTGGGGTGGCCTGTGCCGGTGATGGAGCCGCCAGCCGGAGGCAGGCGGAACGCCGGGAGGCTGCCGGCTACCAGCCCTGACGGTCGGCGTAGTCCACGGTCGTCGTCTTGGGGAGCGCGAAGGAGAACAACCCCATCACCCCGTACATGACCCTGGTCTTGAGGGGGATCTGGCCCGTCTCCACTTGGGCTTTGAGCAGGCCCAGGATCTCCTCCCACCCGGCGGCCGTCTTGTCCGCGGTCTTGTGGGCGTCGGTCCAGCCGCTATGGGTCAACGTCACTCGGCAGGCCCCGTCCCGCTCTTCCAGCTCCCACGTCACGAGGGTCGGCGGATCGGGATTCAGGGTCATGACGTAGGTATGGACGAACCGGTGGGGGGGCTCGATTTCTTTGACTTCACCCACCACGAAGACCCGTTTCCGGTTGGGGCTGTAGTAGCGAAGTCGCCCGCCGGGGCTGAGCTCGCCGTCGAGCACGGTGTTGTAGACGGCCTTCTGCACCCGTCCGGTCTTGGTGATCTCGTCCCAGACCTCCGTGATGGGCGCGTCGATGTCGATCCGGACCACCCGGTCCGGCTGAGGCGTGGGTTCGGTCATGAGGTCTCCCGTGCTTGATCCTTGGACGGCTGCTCTGATTCCAGTTTTCCCTTCAGGTCTACCAAGGCCTCGGCCCAGTCTCGTTGGTAGCGCGAGATCCAGCGGTCACTGATCTGCTGGATGGGGACGGGATTGAGATGGTTGAACCGCTTTCGGCCGGAGCGCCGTGGAACGACCAGGTTGCCCTCCTCGAGGACCTTGAGGTGCTGCATCACGGCGAAACGCGTGTGATCAGGGAACCGCTCCGTCAGTTCGCTCGTGGTCAGCGGCCCCTCCTTGAGGTAGTCCAGCATCCGCCTCCGAAGGGGGTTCGCCAGGGCCCGCCACACGGGGTCCAGATCGTCAGGGTTCAAATCCGTTTTCCGGGCTTCAACTCGTCTCGGCCGCCCGGCGAGCGCCGAAGGCAGCGGCGGGCACGATGGCCGCCAGGAAGGTCAGGTGATACCAAACGGGCAATTGATCCCAGGCGCCGACCTGAACGACGATGCCGGTCAGCAGCAGGAGGCCGATGGCGACCTGGACAGCCCACTGTGTTCCCCGGGCGATGCGAGCGGCCGCGAATCCGGCCACCACGCTGTAGCCTGTGCGGAGGACGAGCAGAAGGACAACGGCCCATGTAGGGGCGGTCCCGCCCGGAGCCGGAAAGGCATCGGGCGCGACGGCCGAAAGACCC
>JAHEKK010000010.1 GCA_024638395.1 Gemmatimonadota bacterium
ACTCCCCGGGCGGCAGAAGACCTTCTTCATCGGGTACGACCAGCGCGCGCCCGTCCTTCACCTCGACGACGACGACCCGCGACCAGCTCGCCTGGCCGTCCGCATCCATTTCGAAGGGCACCGCGAGGAGCTCGTGGACCCGGTCGCCACGCTCCACCCTCACCTTCCCCAGACCGCCGGAGCCGATGGGCACGGACATGCGGCCCACCAACCCGGCGAAACTCGCGTCGTCGGACCGATCCCCGCTTTCGGAACGCTTCAGCCAGGAGAAGATGGAGCTCACCAGCGCGCCGGACGCAAGACCGGAAGCGGTCGCGGCCAGCGCCGTCAACGTGCCCTGCTGCCCGCCCCACAGATAAGAGAGCGCCGTTCCCACGAGCCCGAACCCGAACACCGTGTACAGAAGCCCGCGGATGGAGAAGATCTTGAACGCCTGGATGTCGGTCTCGACATCCGCATCCACGTCCACATCGACGTCCGCATCCACGTCGCCGAAATCCAGGTCCAGGAAGTCTGCGAGGGCCGCGATGACCAGCAATCCTCCGCTTACGGCGAGCGAGAAGACATAGACCTTCAGCATGATGAGACTCCGAGTGCCCGGCGACGAAAGGGGCCCTTCCTGGGACCGTATGGACTTCAGCCCACCAGGCAATCTGGCGTGAAGGAGTGAAGATGACACGAGACGGGTACGGGGCGCGAGTGGGGCACCTGACGATCCTGCTGGTCGCCCTGTGCGCCGCCTGCTCCTCCGAACTCGTCGCGCCCGAGATCCCGGGAGTGCTGGGAGAAGGGATCGCCGGCCGGTGGGCGACCTCGACCCCGGAGGCACAGGGGCTCGACCCGGGGGTGTTGGCGGACCTGGGCGAGCGGACGAGCTCGGGGGAGTTCGGCGCCGTGAGCAGCATGCTGGTCGTCCGAAACGGACGTCTGGTCTACGAACGGTACCATGACGGTTGGGAAGCCTCGGACCTCCACCGGGCCTACTCCGTGACGAAATCGGTAACGTCTCTCCTGGTGGGCATCGCGCTGGAGGACGGAATCCTGCCCGGCCTGGACGCACCAGTCCTCGATCTGCTGCCGGGCTACGACTCCATCGGGAATTGGTCGCCCCTGAAAGAGGACATCACACTGGCCCACGCACTGGCCATGAGGGCGGGCTTCGAGTGGGACGAGCTCTCCACCAACTATGCCAGCGGGACCAATCCGACGGTGGCGCTCGTGACGAGCCAGGACTGGATTCAACACGTCCTGAGCCTCCCCATGGCCGAAGATCCGGGATCGGCCTTCACGTACAACAGCGGAGTCTCCATGCTGCTGGGGGAGATGCTCGCGCTGGCGGCGGGCACCACGGCCGAGTCTTTTGCCGAAACGCACCTCTTCGAGCCCATGGCAATCACCGATTGGGCGTGGGACGCGGGACCAGGGGGGATCACCAACACGGGGTGGGGGCTCTGGTTGCGTCCCCGGGACATGGCGGCCATCGGCCAGTTGGTCCTCGAGGGCGGGACGTGGGAGGGCACGCCGATCGTGTTGGAGCAATGGCTCGACGAGAGTGCCATCCCCCGGACGCAGTTCACCGATGGAACCGGATACGGATATCAGTGGTGGCTCGGCCGTGGAGACGCCCAGGAGCGGGCCGTCGCGGCGTGGGGATACGGCGGCCAGTTCATCGTCGTGCTGCCCGACCTGGACATGGTCATGGTCACGACGGCAGAGAACTACCTGGGCGGCGGTCTGAATCCCTACCGCCTCGCCGAGTTCGGCTACCTGGCGGCAGGCGCCGCCGTTCCCTGACCCTGGGGCGGAGAGCCCTTTTCGAGCCGAATCCACAGGCAAGAAGCGACGGGAAACCGCTCTGCGGAAGGCGTCGAGAGCCCTCACTCGGGCCCCAAGCACGGAACGTGCAGCCCTTTCACCCGTCCGGCCTTTGGCCGATTGTATGAGCCACCGATCCGGGCCGATACTCAAGACGCCGGTTGACACGTCAGAATCGCTACCTCGGAAGGAAGGTCATGAGGCACCCGATGCTCAGTTGGACCGACCCAGGACGCCTGCCGTTGGGAGCCCTGCTATGGGCCCTTCTTGCGGCTCCTCCCGCCCTGGCGGGGCAGGAGGACGGGCAGACGGCGACGTTGGAGGAATTGGCGGCGCAGGCGACGAGATCCGTGGTGTTGATCGACGTCCAGACCCCCACCACGTCCCGGCAGGGGAGCGGCTTCATCGTCGACCAGAGCGGCCGGATCCTGACGAACCAACACGTCATCAGAGACGTCTCCAGCATCAGGGTCAAGCTGGCCTCCGGCGACGTCTACGACGTGGTACATGTCCTCGCGACGGACGAGCGTCGCGACCTGGCCATTCTCCAGATCGCCGGATTCCGCCTCCCGGCCCTGGACATGGGTGACTCGGATGCCGTCAGGATTGGCACTCCGGTCGTCCTCATCGGGAGCCCATTGGGACTGGAGAACACCGTGACGACGGGGATCGTCAGCGGACGCCGCCAGGAGCCCGAGGGCTTCCAGTTGCTCCAGATGAGCGCCCCCGCTTCCAAGGGATCCAGCGGCGGCCCCCTCATGACCCTGGACGGACGCGTCGTGGGCATCGCGTCGTCCCAGATGAATGGGGGCCAGAACCTCAACTTCGCTCTTCCGATCAACTATGCCCGGGGGATGTTGTCCAACCTGGGGGCGGAGCCCGTTGCGGTGTACGGTCCGTCGCTGACGGCCACGTCCAAGCCCATGGACCGCACGTCGACTCCCCTCGCTGTCGCCAGGGCCGGTTCCGTGAACGACGGCCTGTTCTTCGACCTCGGGGACTTCCAGGGCTACGCCATCGAGTCGGAGTCACGGCTCGGCGATGATCGGATTCGTCGTACGCGGATCACCTACCGGATCATCGAGACCCTGGGCCGGACCGAGCCCCGTTTGGAGCGGTATTCCGAAAGCGAGACCACCCGACGGACGGAGCCCTTCGGAACCCACGAGACCCTCCGGCGGGACCGGACTCGCACGATCGTGGGTCTCGAAGGCTTCGAGCCGGTTTCGACCCGCGGCGAGACCACCGTGTGGACCGGTGAGACCTGGCGGGCCGCCCGCTACGACCTCCGGTTCGAGGACCACCACGTCCGGGGGCTGATCACGGCTGCCGACGGCTCGACGGAGGAGCTCGATCGGGACCTGCCCCTGGGCATCGTGCTGAGAGAGTTCAAGGATCTGGCTTTCGGGGCCCTCGTGACCGATTCCCTGGTCGGACGAAGCGTGGAGCTGGCGACGTTCGATCCGTGGGAGGGAGAGATCGTCGAAGACCGCTACGACGTGATCGGCGTCACACAACTCGAAACCGCAGCGGATGAGAAGTACCGGGCCCTGGTCGTGAACGTGGCCAGTGGGCTGTTCAATGCCACCGCCTATTTCCGACGCGACCGGCCCCGGATCCTGCTCCGTCAGGAGGGGGGCGAATTCGGCGAGATCGACGAGGTTCGGAGCGTCGAGCTGTTCCCCCCGCGGGAGGGGCGCTGACTGCTGGCATGCCGATTGCACTGGATGGGGGACGCGCCGGCCGTACCGGCCGGTTGTCCAATACGAACAAAGCCCCCCCAAAGGTGAGGTCAACAGTCATGCAGTACACCTCAAATCGCGCCCTGCGCGTTTCGCTCTTCGCCGCGCTCTTCGCCGTGGCCCCTTCTCTCGTCAGCGCCCAGGAGCCAGCTCAGGAAGAGATGCCCGCCTGCGTCGCGACCCTCAACGCCGAGGCCCTTCCGGTCGGTGAGGCCGTCGTCGAGGCCTCCTTCGCCCTCACCCAGGGCATCGGTGAAGTCACGGCCATCGAAGCCGGCGAAAGCGGCTTGAGCATTGCCGATTCGGCTGAAGAGGATGCCACGGAGATGGCGACTGAAGAGGCCGCCGAGGCCAGTGAAATGGCTGCCGAGGCCCACAACGTCGCCCAGATCTGGCTGAGCACCCTGGAGGTCGAGGCCGGCGTCCACGAGGTGACCCTGATCGGGACCGAGGGCACCTGCACCGCTCAGATCACCATCGAGGGCTAAGCGCCCCCACTCGATCTGAGAATCAGGGAAAGCCCCTCTCCGGCCACGGCCGGAGAGGGGCTTTTTCATGCCTCCGCGCTTCTCCTCCCTGTACCGCGCAGGACAGGTACTGTATCGAATCGATTCACTCCAGGCTCCCGGGGGCCGCCCCCTGGCTACCGACCGGCGACGGGCTTCAGGTCCTCGGCATAGATCACCCGGAAGGCGGCCGCTGACCGTTCCAGACAGAGGCCCAGGCGTGCCCTTGCGGCCTCGCTGCGGAGTCCCCGGATGCCCACCGGGCAGTGCTGATCGCCGGGGCCCGCCGCGAAGACCCTGAGCTGCACCCCCCCGCCCCGTAGAAAGAGGAGCTCCATGAAGCCGGGCTGCGACACACCCATTCGGAGCCCGGGGACTGCCGAAATGTCCGTGAGTTTGCTGCCGGCACCGCTGACGAGTAGGTGGGGCGGGTCGCCCGGTTGGAGTGGAGACAGGACCTGGAGCGAGTGGTCGTGGCCGCCGGCCAGTACGAGAGGCGGACCTCCGCCTCGTGCAAATGCCTCTCGGAGTCTCCCCAGAAAGACACTGAAGACCGGAGAGTTCAGATCCTGGATCAGCGTTCCCGACTTCTTGAAGAGGTAGAGCAGCCCCATGGCGTCCATGGCGGGAACCAGGGCCCCGTGAGGACCTGCGGAACGGAGGGGGTGGTGGGCCAGCATGACGACCCGGCGTCCGTCGGCACCCCGGAGAGCGGACGCTACCTCGGCGAAGAACCCGTCCTGCCAATCGCCCCCTGGTTCCTGGAGCAACCAGTGGGTATCGATGAACACCAATCGGACGGCTGAGCCCAGGTCCCTGACAGAGGGACCCGGGAGGCCGCCGCTCGGGAGAAGCTCGACCCGAATGCCCTGTTCCCCGGCCCGGGTCAGCATGGCTTCCTCGTTGGCCAGTCGCTCTCTTCCTTCCTCGCCAACCATGTTGCCCCAGTCGTGATTGCCCGGGGTGAACAGCCCAACAACCTCACGGTCGACCGCGATGTCGGTAGCCACTACCTCGACCTGGCTCCAGAGCCTGGTCGAGTCCTGGGCACGTTCGGGGCCCCCGTCGCGGATCCCGACCGGGTACACGTTGTCCCCCAGGAACGTGACAGCCACCGAACCGGCGGGGAGCGTCTCGGCCCACTGGTCCACCTCCTCCGAAATGCGCCGGAGCAGAGGGCTCCTGCCCCGTTCCGCCACTCCGGCGTCGCCCACCAGCAGGACGACGGCCTCGACCTCACTCGACGGAGGTGGCGCAGGCACGGGACCCGAAGGGGCAGGCGGCGCAGGCGGGCCGGAGCACGCCAGGGCTGAAGCCAACCCAACGAGGCTCAGAAAGGAGCGGACCCTCAGTGGAACCTCCTGTCCTTGAACCCCAGGGTGGTCCCGTTGGCCACGGGGTCCTCGGCCGCGTCATACGTGACGCCCCCAACCGCGCCACCGATCAACAGGCCAAGGGCGCCCCCAATGACGGCTCCGGCCCATTTCCCCTCTTCTCCTTCCCAGAGGGCCCCACCGGCCACCCAGCCCAGGGCAGCACCCCCGCTCAAGCCGATCCCTCCCCCCAGCGTCAAGCGTTTCAGGAGCTCCCCGTCGTAGGCGCCGGCCCAGGCTCCGAAGACGACGCCGGCGGGCACCGGAAGGTACTCCCAGCGCCACGTGGTAATGTCTTCCACGGAGTAGACGAAGCGCCCAGCCCTCGCCTCGGCCACGAACAGCCCGGTCGTCACCGCGAAGCCTCCGAGCAATCCAGCCACGCCCCCCAGAACGGCGGGGACCTCCTGGGCTCGCACGGGCTCCGGCCCTCCCAAAGACGCCCACGCGGCTACAGTGACGAGCGTGAGCCTGGCTTTGGCACGTACCGTCTTCATGGGATCAGATGGATTCCTGGAATGGGGAGCACCACGGGACCTCGACAGGTGAAGATGGGCCAAAACTCCACGGGAAGCACCGGTGGAGCGACCCCTGGAGGCGACCGGGCCGACAGGAGAAACCGCGATCCCCGGAGAACCTTGCTTCGGCCCTCCTTCCCTCGATCCTGACGCCGTGATCTTCGACACCCGTACCCTACCCTTGCTGGCTGGGATCCTGCTGGCCGTGCCGAGGAGGGTCTCCATGGGGCCCCCGATTGCGGCCCGCGATGGCGATGAAGTCCAGATCATGAACCAGGACCCGCTTTTCCGAATGCTCAGCGGAGCCGAGGCGGCCGTTAGTCCGCCGCCGCCTTAAAGGTCCCGGCGCCCGTAGAGCCAGAACGCCAGGCCGATGAGGAGCACCACCCACCCCGCATTCACCGCTACGGCCAGGCTCAGATCGGGCGGTGGCGGTGGTGTCCGCTCCGCCGCCTCCGCCGCCGCCACCACCCGTTGGTACGCAGTGGAGTCGAAAGCCCAGAATTCCAGCAGCCGCCCCGCCGCGTTGAAGGGCAGATACCCCAGGGCCTCGCGAAGTACGGGGAACGGCCGCCCCAGGAGCTGCGGGACGATCTGCTCCCCCATGGCCACCCAGAAGAACCAGGCCGCCATGGCGGGCCCCGAGCTCCTGATCCAGGTCGAGAAGAGGAAGGCGAGAGAGCCCACCGTCAAGAAAGCCAGAAAGAGCCCCCCGGCGGCTCGCCAGACCGACGAGGGCATGGCCGGCCCGCTGAGCCCGTCCAGCCCACCGGCCAGGAGGGCCGCCCCTCCACCGATCGACAGTTTGGTCGCGAGGAGCACGGCGCCAATCATGGGAAGGAGCATGGCCTTGCCCCAGAACCACTGCGTCTTCGACAGGCCATCGATGACGTTCTGTCTCGCCGTTCTCCACGTGAACTCGCTGCTCACCAACATCACCAGGGCGATACAACCGAAGAAGAGGAGCAACACGGAATCGTCGGAGAAGACAGAGGACCATGCCTCTGGGAGGGCGTAGCTGAAATCGGCATCGCGCCGAGACCGAAGAAGCGACTGGCCGTGGTCCATCAACGTGATGAAGGCGAAGAAACCGAACGTGATGTAGGAAGCCGGCCTTCTTCGAGCCTTGAACCACTCCCCCACCGCGAGAACCGGCCACACCCGGGCGCTCAACGCTGGATGCCGTGCGGACTCCGTCACATGACGCTCCCGAAGCCGGTGGACTCGGAGGTGAGCTCCATGAACACGCTCTCGAGGGTCGGGCGCTCGATCGTCACGTGAGCGACCGGGATACCGCCCTCGACGAGGAAGCGGTTCAGGGCGGACGCCTCGCCTTCGCCGACCTCGACCAGGACGGTGTCCTGCCGAACGTCGATAGAGCGCACACCGGGGAACCCCGCGGCGGCAGTCCGGAGCGCCTCGGGGTCTCCGTCTGACCGCAGAGCAATCATCGGACGTTGAGACGTGACCTCGGCGACACCGGCCTGAAGCAACAGCTTGCCCTTCTGGATGATGGCCACGTGGGTGCACACCCTTTCCACGTCGTGGAGAATGTGGCTGGACAGAAAGATGGTCTTGCCCTGCTCCGCCAAGCGTCGAATCACGCCTCGGATTTCCCGCTGCCCTGCCGGGTCCAGTCCATTGGCAGGCTCGTCCAGGATGATGAGGTCCGGATCTCCCAACAGAGTCGCCCCGATGGCGAGGCGCTGCTTCATCCCGAGAGAGCACGCCTTGAAGCGGGTCTTCCGCCTTTGGGCGAGACCCACCACGTCCAGGGCCACATCGACATCCTTGTCGCTACGGCCCTTGACCCGCGCCACCAACCTGAGGTTGTCCCGGCAGGACAGGTACGGGTAGAAGTTGGGATACTCCAGGGTGGCGCCGATGCGTTGTCGCGCCGCGAGGATTTCTCTGTGGCCCTGGCCGCCGAAGAGCCGAAACGAACCCGCGGTCGGGGAGATGATGCCCAGGAGCATCCCGATGGTCGTGGTCTTGCCGCTGCCGTTCGGCCCCAGGAACCCGAATACCTGTCCGGACTCCACTTCAAAGGAGATGTCGTCGACCGCCAGAATCGATTCGCTGCGCAGGCCTCCCGTGTAGCGCTTGGTGAGACCTTCCGTCTGGATGATGGGCATGGCTGCAACCTGGGAGGAGACGGGAACGACGGGCGAGGTCGACATTCGACGTGGATCGGCCGCCGCTTTGCCCGCCTACCCGACGGTCGCCAAAGCTCTCGGGTTTCAGGGATGGAGCTTCTCGGGCATTCGCACATCTGCCGGGCGAGCCTCAGGTCGCGCGTCCTGCCGCAACCACGCCCAGAGCACGCTCCATCAGGATCTCGTAGTACCGCGTAAAGTTCCGGCGTGTCAGCGGCACGAAATCGTCGACGGGTGCAGCTCGTCCTTCCAGGATCTCTCCGTTGGGGCGAATGGTGTGCCCGATGTCGTACATGAAGCGGACCAGTGGACGATCCGTCCCCGGCAACGTGAGGACCTCCTCCCACTCCCAGGTATTGCTGTATCCCCCCGCGGGCATGCCGATGCTCCGACCCAACCGGTTGTCGATGACCTGGGCGGCGAACTGGTCCAGATGAGAGCCCCCCTGGGGACCCAGAAGGAGCACCAGAGGCCCTCTGAAGTGGACCGGGGCCGGATCCAACATCCCGTCCGAGTCCTTCGGGAGGTGGGCGAGCTTGAAGGGCACGTCGTTGCTGTAGGGGGCCCCGGCCTCCAGGGAATCGAGGACGTCGGTCTCGAGCCAATCCATGAGCCAGCCCCCATCATCCATCGTCTCCCCCACGCCCGAATCCAGGGCGCCGGCACCGCCCACCTCCGCCCGCTTGTCCTCGATGAACGGAAGGGTCACATCGCTGATGCGGAGATTCCCGAACGTGACCCTGAACGGCCTCGTTGCGAACCGCTGTAGAGCGTAGGCTCCCTTCGAGCCCCCACGGCTCCGGGTGCCGTCGATGATGACCGCGTGATCCAGGAGACCCATCCGCTCGGCCAGGGCCATCAACGAGTCTACGTCGGGCACGAGGGTTTCCCGGAAGCCGTGCCACCTGAGGACCACGGCCTGCGGCCCGCCACGATCCGGTATGAAGAGGTCGTAGGTGCCGGTCTGGCGATGGAGCTGGAAGCCGGGGTAATGCGGGTCTGCAGCCCCCTGCCAGCCCAGCGAATCCGGCTCCATGTAGGGTAGAGCGACCCGAACGACGGTCCCGTCCAGACGTTCCAGCTCCAGATCCAGGACCTCCCGGTAGAAGGACGGGGGGAGCAGCGCCGTTCGCTCGGGAAAAGCCATGGCCATCCGCCACCACAGGTTCGGAAGGCTCGAATGGCGGTGATACGGAATGGCCTCCGCCAGGTAGGCATCGAAGGTGCGGTCGTTCACCGACAAGACCTTGTCGCCCAGCATCGGCGCGCCGCCCACCCGGTCGACGGCGAATTCTGCGACGTCGCTGACGAAGAACGTCACCTCGCCCGGCGTGCCGTAGTCGGGCAGCACTCGAATCGGGGCGTGGAGCGGCGCCCGGTCTCGAGATTCGTCCGCGTGGGGAGCGCCCCGGTCGTGGGTCAGCGTGAGGCCCCCTGGCACGAGGGCCACGTCGAGATGACGGTCTCGCCGGGCGTTGCTGAGCTTGGACAGGGCGTAGTAGAACGACGTCGGGTCGGCCGCCGCAATGAATTCGCTCCTCAAGGCGGCCATCGAGGCCAGGGGATCGTACCCCAATGCTTCGTTCTTGACGGGAGAGAAGGCTTCGCGGCGTTCTACCCGCGCCAGGATCGTGTCGAACAGAGCCGTGCGCTGATCGGCCGTTCCCACCGTATCGCCGACGGAGGCGGGTCCGTCTCCTGCACAAGCCGCCATGACGAGCGCGGAGGTGAGGCCAACGACGGCTGCGGCTCCTCTGTCCTTCATCTTCTCTCCCCGGCAGGGCTCTCCTCCACCGCTCGCCCCGGGGCGCGCCCCCGGGGGCCGACGGCTCTGGCAAGGGGTCAGGATGTCCCCTCGACATGCCCCCGTGCAATGGCCCTCACCCGTCAGGGGACGCCCGCGTGCCCGACGGCGGGCCCAACGGCTGCGACACTCCTGTGGCACCGCAGTAGCTTCAGGCCGATTGCCCACACCCGGCCCCGTGCGACCATGGCCCCGAACAACCCCTCCGACACCACCACGACCCGGGGCCGCCTCGGCGAGTTGGCCAGGCTGTTCCTCAAGCTGGGCGTTGTCGCTTTCGGGGGGCCCGCGGCCCACATCGCCATGATGGAGGACGAGGTCGTGACGCGGCGGGGTTGGATGGACCGCCAGCATTTCCTCGACCTGGTGGGCGCCACCAATCTGATCCCCGGGCCGAACTCCACGGAGATGACGATGCACGTCGGCCTCGAACGGGCGGGATTCGCGGGCCTCGTCACCGCGGGCGCGTGCTTCATCCTCCCGGCCGTGCTTCTCACGGGTGTGCTGGCGTGGGCCTATGTGGCCTTTGGGACCATGCCTCGAGCCGGCGGGATGCTCGCCGGCATCCAGCCCGCCGTGGTGGCGGTGATCCTCGGCGCGGTTTGGCGCCTTGGCGGGCCCCTGCGGCAGGATTGGCGCTTGCCGGCTCTGGCCTTCCTGGTGGCTGCAGCGGCCTTCGGTGGCCTGGGAGAGATCTGGAGTATCCTCCTCGGTGGTGCGCTGGGCACCTTCTGGCTCGCAGCCCGCCCTGACCCGAGGCAGCCCGCCGCAGGTGTGCTGGCCCCGGCAACTCACCTCGTGGATCCGGGCTCGGGTACGGCTCTCGTTGCGACGGCCGGACTCGTGGCTGCCGTCCCCCCCGGAGCGGCGGCCATCTTCCTGTTTTTCTTGAAAGTGGGCGCCGTCCTCTACGGGAGCGGCTACGTGCTGGTCGCGTTCCTCGAAGGCGGGCTCGTGGATGGCCATCAATGGCTCACGCAAACCCAACTCCTGGACGCCGTCGGCATCGGCCAGGTGACTCCCGGACCCGTGCTCTCCACGGCCACCTGGGTCGGATACGTGATCCGCGGCTGGCCAGGCGCGGTAGCTGCGACCATCGGGATCTTTCTACCCTCGTTCCTGCTCGTGGCGCTCCTCAATCCGGTAATTCCCCGACTCCGCACGTCACCCTGGGCGGCACGATTCCTGGATGCCGTGAACGCCGCGGCTCTCGCACTGATGGTCGTCGTGACGGTGGAGTTGGGCCGCGCCACACTCACGTCCCCCGTGGCTTGGGGCATCGCTGCCATGTCCGGGCTCTTGATCCTCAGATGGCGTGTGAATGCGGCGTGGATCATCGTGGCCGCCGGCGTGGTTGGGATCGCTCTGGGCCTGGAGGGCTGAAAGGCGGTGGCTTGCCGCCGGATCTCCGCAGAGGGAAACTGGGGCACACCCGGGCACCTCCCCGGTCTACCAGACTCCTCCAGGGCAGCGTCAGCCATGCGCCTTCACCGACCTTTGTCCGCCGCGACCGGGACCGCCGCCCGGCGGTCTCGACGATCGCTCTACCGGTTCGGCATCGGGTTCCTCGCATGCCTCACGTGGGGCTCCGTCCCCGGAGCCGCCCAGGAGAGGCGCCCGATCGAGCCGGCGGACCAATTCCTGCTGCGCCCCGTGGGGGCTCCGATGGTGAGCCCGGAGGGGGACTGGATCGCCTACACGGTAGGGCGCACCTCACACGAGGAAGAGCGCTCGTTCAACCGGATCTACATGGTCTCATCCGACGGCGGTGAGCCTCTGGCCCTGACGGCCGAAGGCACGTCGGCCGGTTCGCCGGGGTGGAGCCCCGACGGCCGTTACATCACCTTCACGGCGTCCCGCGACGACGGGGAGAATCAGGTTTGGGCGCTGGACCGCCGCGGCGGTGAAGCGTTCCGGCTCACGGACGTGCCCCAGGGCATCTCCGGCTACCGCTGGTCCCCCGATGGGACGAGGCTTCTCCTGACGATCCGTGATGAAGAAGAGAAAGACCCGGACAAGAAAGAAGACGCCCCCCGGGATCCCTGGGTCATTGAGCGGCTCCAGTTCAAGCGGGACAACCAGGGCTACCTGACGGGGGACCGGAAGACCCACTTGTACGTCTACGAGCTCCAGACCAAGGAGCTCCGGCAGCTCACGAAGGGGCCTTGGGACGAATCACTCGGCGAGTGGAGTCCCGACGGTAGCCGGATCGCCTTCGTATCGAATCGGACCGCCGAACCGGACGGTAACAACAACAACGACATCTGGATCGTCCCGGCCGACCTGGAGGAGCCGACGGATTCACCCCAGCAGGTAACCGCGGGTCCGGGGAGCGATGGATCCCCCGCATGGAGTCCTGACGGCCGCTGGATTGCCCATACGACCGATCTGCGACCGGACCTCATCTGGTACGCCACTACACACCTCGCCACGACGCCGGCCGCCGGGGGCGCCACCACGGTCCTGACGGAGGTCCTGGACCGGAACGTCTCCTCTCCACGCGTGTCGGCCGACGGAGAGTGGATCTGGTTCCGTCTGGAGGACTCCGGCGAGAACCACGTGGCACGGGTCCGCACCGACGGGTCGGCTCTCCAGCGGCCCGTGTCCGGCCCGGTCGCGGCAGGAGGATTCGATTGGTCCGGCGGCACCTTCGCCGTTCACCTCAGCACGCTGGACCGGCCGGGCGAGATCCACCGGGTAGACGGTCTGAGAGACGGCTCGGGGACCGTCGCCGCCAATGCCCCGCCGGTCCGGCTCACCCAACACAACGATCCGTTCCTCGACACGGTGAGGATTGCCGAGACCCGCAACATCCGGTTCGAGTCGGAGGACGGCGTCGAGATCGAGGGTTTCGTCACCTTCCCCGTCGACTTCCAGGAAGGACAGGCCTACCCCACCCTCCTTCGCATCCACGGTGGACCGGTGTCCCAATACAACCACGCGTTCCAATTCGAATCTCAGCTGTTCGCGTCGAAGGGGTACCTGGTCATCCGCACGAATCCCAGGGGATCGTCGGGCTACGGCCAGGCGTTCTCGGCGGCGCTATGGGCCAACTGGGGAGACCCGGATTTCAAGGACGTGATGGCGGGAGTGGATCATGTGGTCGAGATGGGCTGGGCCGACCCCGACCGGCTGGGTGTCGGTGGATGGTCCTACGGAGGCATCCTCACGAACTACGTGATCACCCAGACCCAGCGCTTCAAAGGAGCCGTCACCGGAGCCAGCGAGGTTCTCTACATCGCCAACTACGGTCACGACCATTACCAGCGCCAGTGGGAGGCTGAGCTGGGTCTGCCCTGGGAGGGCGACAACCGGGAGAACTGGGAGAGGATCAGCCCCTTCAACCGGGTCGAGCACATCGAAACACCGACGTTGATCATGGGGGGCGAAGACGACTGGAACGTGCCCATCCTCAACTCCGAGCAACTGTACCAGGCGTTGAGGCGGAGAGGCGTGGAGACGCAGTTGGTCGTGTATCCCGGGGAGAGCCACGGAATACGGGTCCCGTCCTATCAGGTGGACCGGTACGAGCGATACCTGGCCTGGTACGACAAATACGTGAGGGGCGGGCGGACGCCGGCGAGTTGAGAACCGGCCCCAGGGGCACGCGGGCGGCCCGGCCGGCCTCTCCGTGGCGCCTGCCCGGTCAAGCGGCTTTGAGGGCCAGCAGCATGTACCGCTTCGCGCTCGAGAATCGCTCCGGATCGATGACGTCCAGGTTCTTCAGGACTGCCTCTCGGCCGCGCTCGGCGACGTTCTCCATCACGTAGTGCACGGCCGGGGCTTTGGTCTTCAGCTTGTCGCAAGCGAAGTCGTAGGCAGACAGGCCGATACGGTTTCCAAGCAGGTGCGCGAAGGCGAGGGTGGGCAGCACATTCGCCGTGATATCCTCCTGATGGGTGAATCGGTATCCGTGTTCGGACGCCAGTGACACGAACCGCTCCCACGGCCATCCCGACCGCTCGCCGGCACCCTCGAATCTGAAGTAGTCGGCAACGACCCACGTGCCGCCCGGCGCCAGGATGTCCTGCATGACGCGGAATACGGAGTCCGGTCTCATGTATTGAAGGGACTCGGAGTGAATGACGGTTCCGAACCTGGACCGATAGTCTTCCGTGGGCATCTCCTCGAACTTGCAGTGGAGAACCGGTACCTCGGGGTAAGCGCCAACGATGTGATCGATCTGAAAGCGATCGGGCGTCAGTCCTACGGCCTGGTGACCGCGCTCCTCGAGAAGGCCCAACAGCCCGCCCATGCCGCACCCCACGTCCAACACGGGCGCGTCGGGCGCATCGATCAACTCGAGGATCTTCTCGGCATATCGGACCTGGGCCCGCTGAACCGCCTGCAGGCTAACCGCCTCGGGCTCGATGGAGGGGTCGTCGAAGTACCCGTAGTGGAGGAAGCCTCCAGGTAGGATCCGACTGTAGAGACTCAGCTGGGTGTTGCCACGGACAGTCGGAGTCGGCCCGCTACCGCGCCATCGGCCCAGCCAGGCCAGGGCGTGAGAGGGCGCGAAGGTGCGCACCAGGATGTCTTTGACCACCCATGAGGCGCGAAGGCGGCCCACGTCGTCAGCCTCCCACTCGGCCCCGCTGAGCCGCCGCCATCGCCTCGGCCGACTCGAGGAGCAGACGTGCCGTGTCGTCCCACCCCAGACAGGGATCCGTGGTCGACATCCCCCGGAGGCGGGTAGAGGGATCCGGCCCGATGTCCTGACGGCCCTCGAGGAGGTAGCTCTCGATCATCCACCCCAGGACGGACTCGCTGCCTCCGGCAACCTGGTCGGAAAGAGCCCCGGCAACGTGGCGCTGCCTGCGGGGATCCTTGTTCGAGTTCCCGTGGGCACAGTCCACCAGGACCCTTTCCGGAAGGCTCCGGGCCTTCAATCGTTTCACCGCCCGGCCCACGGAGTCGGCGTCAAAGTTGGTGTGCCCGCCTCCACCCCGCAGGATGAGATGCCGGTCCGGATTACCCGTGGTCTCCACGACCGCTACCCGACCGTCCTGATCGATTCCGAGGAAGTGGTGGGGGTGGGCGGCCGCCTCCATGGCGTCCAAGGCGATCTTCAGACTACCGTCCGTTCCGTTCTTGAACCCCACGGGCATCGAAAGCCCGGACGCAAGCTGACGATGCGTGGGGGACTCGGTCGTGCGCGCTCCGATGGCAGCCCAGGCCACGAGCTCGGCAAGGTACTGGGGAATCACGGGCTCCAGGAACTCCGTGGCTGTCGGGAGACCGAGCTCGGCGACGTCGAGCAGGAGACGCCGGGCGATCCGGAGGCCCGTGGCCATGTCACCCGTTCCATCCAGAGCCGGGTCGCTGATCAACCCCTTCCACCCGATGGTGGTCCTTGGCTTCTCGAAGTAGACACGCATGACGATCAGGAGGTGGTCGGACACCTGGTCGGCGACTTCCTTCAGTCGTTCGCCGTAATCCAAGGCGGCCCCCGGATCGTCGATGGAACACGGGCCGACGATCACCAGAGGTCTGGTATCACGTCCGGAGAGGACCTGGCGAACGGCTCCGCGGCTCGCCGCCACGTTGGCCGCCGCCGACTCGCTTACCGGCAACTCATCAAAGAGCTCGCCCGGCGACGGTAGAGGCGCCGTTCCCCTGACGTGCTCATCTCGGATTCGAAAGGTCATATCGCTATACTGACGCCTCCATCATCCCTTTGCGAGCCCTTGACTGAACCTGTCCTCATCGTCGGCTTCGGCCGCTTCGGCCGGGCAATCGCCGGCCTATCCGCTGCAGCCGGGCGCGTGGTCTACGCCGTAGACCCTCATACCACCGTCCCTCCCGAGTTCCAGCCCCCCCGGGATCTTCTGACCGGGGACACTATCCTCATCGTCGCGGTCCCGGTGGCGTCGGTGGAGGAAGTCACGGCCCAGCTCGCACCCGATCTGGGGCCGAACCACCTGGTGATGGACGTTTCCAGTGTACGCAGTCCCGCTGAAGCGGCCATGCGGAAGTCCCTGGGGGAACGGGTTCCCTGGATAGGCACACATCCCCTTTTCGGCCCGTCCTCGATTGCCCTGGGAGAGCGCCCGCTTACGGTTGTCATATGCCCCAACGAGCTCCACCCCGACGCGGCGGGGCGCGCCCGTGCCTTCTACTGGTCCATCGGCTGCGAAGTGGTCGAGGAGGACCCGGTCGCCCACGACCGGACCATGGCCTACACCCACGCTCTGGCCTTCTTCCTGGCCAAGGGGCTGTTGGACATGGACGTTCCCGGGCGTACGAGGTTCGTGCCGCCTTCCTTCCGGTCCATGCTGCAAACGATCGAATCGGTCCGCTCCGACGCCGGACACCTCTTCTATGCCATCGAGGCCCTGAACCCCTACGCACCGGGTGCCCGCGAAGAGCTCATGTCCGCGCTTTCACGCCTACACGATGAGTTGGCGGTCACCCAGCCGGACGCATCAAGCGGGAGACAGGCATTCAAGATTCCCGACCTGGGCGCAGCGGCCCCCGAGTTGAGGGAAACCCGCGAGCTCATCGACGATCTGGATCACGATATCGTGCGCCTCATCGCCCGCCGGGGCGAGCTGGTGCGAAGGGTGAAGGCGACGAAGGGAAAGCGAGCCCTTCCCGTACGTGACCCCACGCGGGAAAGGGAGATCCTCCAGGCCAGGCGGGCATGGGCGGCGGACGAAGGCGTGGATACGGACGCCGTGGCTCGAATCTTCGAGGGCCTCATGTCCATGGCCCGGGCCCTCCAGGCCGACACCTGAGGGGGGTCGGATGGCAGTCCCACAGACCCTGACGGTCGAATCCTGGCGTCCTCTCGCGGAGTCTCACGCCGCTCGCATGGCTCGATGGACGGAGCCCCGACGCCGGCGGCGCGCCCGCCAAGGGACGCACCCCGTCTACGACTTCCTCTTCGACTACTACCGCTACTCCACGGCCAAGCTCACCGAGTGGCACCCCCCGCCGGGGGTCGTGATCGAGGACAGCGAAGAAGCACGCGAGCGGTTCCGCCCGCCCCACTACCGGAGGCACGGTGCGGTGCTGGAGCGAGATCCCCGTGCCCTGAGCGCAGGAGCCCTGCGGCGCCTGTCCTGGACCCGGGATCTCCTGAAGCGCACGGATGCGAGGCCCCCCTGGTTGGAGTGCTTCGGCGTCCACGAATGGGCCATGGCCTACCGCGCCCCCGAACTCCGCCACGGGGGGGACCTCGAGCTCAGGCTTCCTCAGGGCGAGGTCGACCGGTTCGTCGAGTCTCTAGGCATCGTGTGCACCCACTTCGACGCGTACCGGTTCTTCTCCGACCCGGCCAAGCCTCTGAACCGGGTCAAGCCCAGTCTCGAATCACGTGGCGAGTTGGAGCAGCCGGGGTGTGTTCATGCGAACATGGACCTATACAAATGGGCATACAAATCCATGCCCTGGATCGGGTCCCCGATCCTGGCCGGCTGTTTCGAACTCGCCGTGGAGCTGCGGGAGTTGGACATGCGGGCGAGCCCCTATGATGTGTCGCCCCTGGGATTCGAAGCCGTATCGGTGGAGACGGAGCGTGGCCGCGAGGAATACGTCGGCATCCAGCGCGAGCTGGCGGCACGGGCAGGAGTCCTGCGCAGGCGGCTGATCGAGGCCCTTGGGGCCGTAGTCGAGGCGGACGCTCCACAGGGGGAGCAGGATTGAATCAGAGGACGCCCGTGCTCATCTGGGGCGCCGGGGCGATGGGAGGCACGATCGGCGCCGCACTCATCCGGGCGGGGCATGCCGTCCATTTCGTGGACGTGGTTCAAGATCACGTCGCGGCCATCAACAACCGCGGCCTCGAGATCCAGGGCCCGGTCGCGGACTTCCGGGTCGAGGCCGAAGCATCCCTGCCGGGCCAACTGAAGGGGCAATTCGAACAGGCCCTCCTATGCGTCAAGGCACACCACACGATCGAGGCCGCCGAAGCGCTACGCTCCTTCGTGGCCCCCGACGGGTTCGTGGTCTCGATCCAGAACGGCTTGAACGAACCGCTCATTGCCGAGGTCGTCGGAGCGGAACGGACCATCGGCGCCTTCGTCAACTTCGGAGCGGACTACCTGGGTCCCGGCGTGATCCACTGGGGCGGCCGAGGTGCAGTCGTGCTCGGAGAGCTGGACGGGGCCACGACCGACCGGCTCGGAAGGCTTCACCGGCTCCTGAAGGACTTCGAGCCCGCCGCTCGAACGACCGACAACATCTTCGGCTTTCTGTGGGGGAAGCTGGCCTACGCCGCCCTGCTCTTCGCCACGGCACTGACCAACGACTCCATCGCCGACGTGCTCGACTCTTCCAGGCACCGTCCCGTTCTGGTCGAGCTCGCGAGAGAGGTCTGCCGCGTCGCCGAGGCACGAGGAACACGTCTCGAGGGGTTCGACGGCTTTGACCCTCACGCGTTCCGCCCACGGGCCGGTGGCGAAGCCGCCCTCCACTCCCTCGATGAGCTCGTCGCGTTCAACCGCCGCTCCGCCAAGACCCACAGCGGCATCTGGCGCGACCTGGCCGTTCGCCGGCGGCCAACCGAGGTAGACGTGCAGCTGGGTCCTGTGGTGACCGAGGCGAGGCGGCTACATATCCCGACGCCCCTCCTGGAAGCCGTCATCGCGCAGATCCATGAGATCGAAAGGGGCAGCCGGACGCTGGGCCTGGCGAATCTGGATACCCTGTTGGTGACAATGGACGGCGGGGAGGCCGCATGAGCATCACGTCGGAGATCCGGGTGAGAAGCGGATTGGCGATTCATGGTGGCGTCGGCACCATCTCGGAGAGCCGCATGTCGGCCGAATTGCAGGCCGCCTATGAGGAGGCGCTGGCGGTTTCGCTGCTGGCGGGACACGAGGTCCTGACGGGAGGTGGCTCCGCCGTCGACGGGGTGGTGGCGGCGATATGCGTGATGGAGGACTCACCGCTCTTCAACGCCGGCTGTGGCTCCAACCTGGACGAGCGCGGGGTCGTGACGATGGACGCCTCCCTGATGCGGGGCGAAGATCGGGCGGCCGGCGCCGTGGCCGGCGTCCAGACGCCCAGGAACCCGATCCGGGCAGCCCAACTGGTCTTGGAGCGGTCTGAACACGTGCTCCTCATTGCAGAGGGAGCCGAGGCCTTCTGCCGCGACGCTGGGCTGCCTATCGAGGCCGCTGGCTACTTCGTCACGGAGCGTAGGCTCGGGGATCTGGAACGAGCCAGGCAGCGCAAGGACGAGAGACCAAACGTTCTCGGTGACGCGACCCCTGAAGGCATGTCGGAGCACCCCTCATTCCGGGCGGGAACGGTCGGAGCCGTGGCCCGGGACTCGACCGGGAGCCTGGCCGCCGGCACATCCACCGGAGGGATGGCGAACAAGGCGTGGGGGCGGGTCGGCGACTCTCCCGTCATCGGCGCCGGTACCTACGCGAGCCGCCGGTGCGCCGTGTCGGGGACGGGTTGGGGAGAGCGGTTCATCGAGCACGCGGTGGCGTACCAGATCCACGCGCGCATGGACCTCACGGGGGTTTCACTGGCGGAAGCCGTGCACGCCGTCGTCTGGGACGAGCTGGCAGCGAGGGTTCCCAAGTCCGGAGGCCTGGTGGCGATGGACGCCGAGGGGAACGTGGAGCTCGCGTTCAATACGCCGGGGATGTACCGCGGTTGGATCGGCGAGAACGGCCAGCCCCACGTGGACATCTACGGCGGCCGTGGCTAAGTGTGGTGCCCAGGGACGTGGTGACCCGGGGTATCGTCGTCGCGTGACTCGCGGTCCGGGCCAATGGACGATCGACCTCACCGGCGGAGGTCAAAGAGGGCGAGGGCCGGGGTTGGACGTCGGCGAAAGGCCAATTGAACCGCTGCTAGGGCCCCCAGGGCCCCTCGAGTTGTTCGCGAGTCTCCTTCACACCCACCGCCCATAGCGCCAGCACGTCCTCGTCCGGGCGCATGGCCAGACCACCCATGTTCCCCCCGCCCAGGTAGTCCCGCACTTCCTTCGGGCTCATGACGGACATGCGGTCCCGGTCGACGGCGGGGCTCGCCTCCGCCGCCGTTTCCGCACCGGTAAGCCGCGTCCAGGGGAAGTTCTCCGCCCAGGAGGCGTGGGAGCCGACCGGGTCGATTTCGCGGAGCTTCGCCAGGGTCTTCGGTGCCTGCCACCAGTTG
>JAHEKK010000307.1 GCA_024638395.1 Gemmatimonadota bacterium
CATCCCCGTCTACATGGTTCTCGAGAGGTAGCACACGTGAGCGACAACGACCTGCCGGATATTCCCTCATTCGAGGAGCTGGGGCTGTCTCCCGAAGAGGTGGCCGAGCTGGAAAAGGAGTTGCAGGAGGAAGGCTCCGGCGACGAGGCTGTCGCGTCTTCGCCGGAGGCATCGACCCCGAGGAAAGGCGCGGCGGCAGGGGGCGATGGCCCGGACCCGGCTCCCAAGGCAGGCGCGGCGGCGGCCGCCGCGAAGGGCGCGAAGTCAGGCAAGGCCAAGAAGGCCGCAAAGAGCCGGAAGGCCACGAAAGCCGAGAGGACCGGACAGGTCCAGGAGCCGGGGGAGGCCAAGAAGAAACCCGGCGAGGCCGGGGGACCACCCGCCCCGCCCCCGTCGCCGGCCCCGTTGGGCGGCTTGAGAGGCCCGATCTCATTCGTTCTCCTCGTCGCCCTTGCGTGGGTAAGCGGCCCCAACCGGGCTCTCCCGTCGCCCGTGGCTGAATCGGCGCCGGACTCCGTCTTCTCCTCAGCGCGCGCCATGGAGCACGTGGTGGCCATCGCCAGCACCGCTCATGCCCCGGGATCACCGGCTCACGATCGAGCTCGTGCCTATCTGGTGACCGAACTGAGGCGCTTGGGCCTGGAACCCTCGGTGCAGACCACGACCTCCATCATCGGGCGGGGGGACTTCGTGCGGGCAGCGACCGTCCGTAATGTCCTGGCCCGGATGCCGGGCACGTCGTCCGGACCCGCCGTCCTCGTGACCGCCCACTATGACGGGCGGGGGATCGCCAAGGGCGCAGGAGACGACGCCTCCGGAGTGGCGACCATCCTCGAAACGGTGAGGGCGCTTCGCACCGGGGCTCCTCTGGCCAACGACCTGATCGTCCTGCTGACGGACGCCGAGGAGCTGGGCCTCCTGGGGGCCCGGGCCTTCGTGGAGGAGCATCCCTGGATGGACGATGTCGGTCTGGTCATCTCCATCGAGATGCGCGGAGGCGGTGGGCCCTCGATCATGTTCGAGACGGGCGCCAACAGCGGGTGGGTGGTGGAACAATACAAGCAAGCCGATCCCTATCCGGTGGCGACATCGCTGGCGTTCGAGATCTACAAGCGCATGCCGAACGACACCGACTTCACGCCCTTCAAGGAAGCCGGTAAACAAGGCCTCAACTTCGCGGGAATCGGCAAGGCGCCGGTGTATCACCAGGTCTACGACTCACCGGAAAACCTCTCCCCGGCCACGTTGCAGCACCACGGCTCTCATGCGTTGGCCGCGCTGCGCCACTTCGGAATGGCCGATCTGTCCGCCGTCGATGGGCCTGATCCCGTCTATTTCAGTGTGCCGGTCCTGGGGCTGGTGGTCTACCCGGCCTGGTGGGTGTGGGTGATCGGTGTGGTCTGCGTCGTCCTCTGGCTGGTATCCGTGGCGGTGGTGCGCGCCCGGGGCGGCCGGTGGGGGGGACTGTTCGCGGGTCTGCTCGGTGGTGTCGTGACCATCGCCGGGGCGGCTGCCGCCGGCCACTTCCTGTTCACCCTGAGGGCTTCGGCCCACCCGGAATTGGGGGCCCTCCAGGGCTCTGCGTTCCATAGCGAGGGATGGTACGTCCTGAGCCTTCTGTTTGCGGGATTTCTTCTCGGTGCCCTCGTATTCGGGGCTCTGAGGCGCTGGTTCACGTTGGGTGAACTGAGCGTCGGATCCCTTCTCCTTCCGCTGGCCGGCGCGGTTGCGGCCACTGCGATGATTCCTCTCGGAGCGATGATCCTGCAGTGGCCATTCCTCGGAGCGGTAATCGGGGCGTTGGCGGTCGGTTGGTTCAGGACCGAAGGGCGCGTCGGATCCCTGACATGGTTGATCCTGCTCGCCGCCGCGGTGCCGGCGGTAGCCCTCCTGACGCCGGTCCTCGAACTCCTTTGGTTGTCCATGAGTCTCAGGCTGGGACTGGGCCTCGGTGTGCTGGGGGCGCTCTCCGTGATCCTTGTTCTCCCACTCGTGGACGTGATGAGGGCAGAGCCGAACCGGTGGTGGTTTGGACTGGCTACGGTCCTGCTGGCTGGCGGTTCCCTGGCGATGGGGGTGCGGAACGCGGCGCCGTCGCCGGAGCGGCCGGCCCCCTCGACGTTGGTGTACCTCGTGGATCGAGATGCCGGAAGCGCCTCCTGGGCCACCGATGGATCTCGTGGGGCCGACGCGCCAGGTGTCGTCTGGGCCGCTTCCCAGGTAGGGGAGTTCGGCGAACCCATCATGTGGGGGGCGGAGCCTCTGTCCCGGGAGTTCCGGATCAGAGAAGCGACTCAGCCCACGGGGGCCGCCGCCCTGCCGGAAGCCGCGGTCGTCCAGGACAGCCTGGCCCCGGACCGGATTCGTGTGGCCCTCCGCTCTTCCATCGGGGCCGAGTTGATGCGATTCGCCTTTGGCGACGAGGGCCCCTATCTGACCGCCATCAACGGGAAGGCGCGTCCGGGTCCGGAGGCCCCCACGGTGGCCGAGCATTGGGGGGCGCCTGAAGGAGCCATCGTGTTGGATTTCCAGAGAAGTAGCGCCGGCCAGGTCTTCCGGTTCGATCTGGAGGAGCATCTACTCCGGCCCGAGGAATTGGTGGGAGACGATCCGTTCCAGCGCCCACCGGAGCTTGCCCCGGACATCATGCTCGGGAGCGACCGGGCGGTGCTGCGGGGTACCGTGGTCGTGGATCTGGAGGCAGGGACCGTCACGATAGGCGGCGATGCATCGCCCGAGGTCGTGGTCTCCGACGGGGGAGAGGCCCTTCTGGACGGAGAGGCCCCGCCGGCTGACAGTGCGAGTGCGCCCGAGGCTGCCGCTGGGGACACGGCTAGTTCGGTGGACACCGCGGTGGTCAGGCCGGATACCACGACGGCCATGCCGGATACGACAACGAGGCCGGATACGGCGGCGAGTCGGCCCGACACCGCGGAGGTTGTAGGACGGTAGGCGACACGCCCGGATGGATCTGCGGGCGGCCGTTGGCCGTCCTCGATCGTCTCGCTGGGAGGGAGGAGGCTGCGTGCGCGGTGCGCACGAACGGCTTGGCCGCCGCTCGGCTCGAACCTGCGGTTCGAACCCGGGCGGCCCTCCTTTTAGTCGGGACGCCCGGATTCGAACCGGGGACCCCCGCAACCCCATTGCGGTGCGCTACCGGACTGCGCCACGTCCCGTCAGATCCCGTCGCACCCGGCACTGAGGGGGGTGTGAGAGGACACGTAACCTACGTCGGGGAGGGCCGGTCTGGTAGGCCTCGGGTCACGGGCGCGGCAGGTCGCCGAGGTTGACGATTCCCAGGCCGTGCATGGTGAGGAGCTGCGCAGATCCGAAGGGCGTCCTTCCCAGCCAGGAGCGGAAGAAGGCTTGTGCGGGAGTCAGGTCGGGCCCGAAGAGATCTTCCGCTGTCGTCCCCGGCACGAGGTCGCTGACGAAAAGGGTCTCGGGGTCGTGTAGATAGGCGATCAGCATCTCGTGGGTATGCGGGTTGGGGCCGATCTGGATCACGTCCATGGTCCGGACCCCATCGGTGATCCGGGCTCCCTGGGAGACGGCCTCAACGATGGACCCGGTGTCTCCGGCTGCGGCGAGCATGGACCGAACCCCCGACGTGTCGCCTGGAGATGCGTAGAACGTCACGCCTTCCTGGGCAAAGGCGGGAGCTCCCCCGGCGTGATCGTTGTGGAGGTGAGTGAGGATCACGTGACGGATGGGCTTCACAAGCCGTTCGGAGACGATTTCCGACATCACCTCCGACAACCACTCCGGACTCGGCCCAGGGGCCACGTCCCCGGGAGGTATCTCCAACATGATCGGATACCCGGTGGGGGCGTCGACAACCACCACGAAATCCGCGAACTCCACGAACAGCGGATGGAATCCGGTGCGGAGATTCCGGACGCGGTAGAGACCTGGCCCTACCTCTTCCACTTCGGCCTGAGCTGTTGCCCCGGCTGATCCGCTGACCTCGATGGGACCCCTGAATCCCTCAGGACGGGCTGCCAGTGAACGGACAGAATCCGGTCCGGCGGCCGACCATGTCAGCTCCATTTCCACGAACGTCGCCTGTCCGATCCGCGCTGAATACCGGTGGGGGAGCAGTCCGGTCTCGCCGGTCCGGTAGTCCTCAAAGGCCCACGTCACCTGCGTCTCGCCGAGGGCGGGTAGTGGGACGCGATACGCGAGTCGGCGGAGAAGGGAGTCCGGCCCGATGGTGAGTGTGAGCGGAATACCCTCTGGTGGGGTCCAACGTATCCGGGCCGTATCCCCGGCGTGCTCTACGAACAGGGCTTCGTCGGGACTGGCTGCCACCTCCGCCAGCAGCATTGCGGGAACCCGGCGCCCAAGACGGGGGAGTCCCCCGACTTCCGGGTGGTCGGTCAGACGGACGATCACGCTATCCTCGAGGAGGAACAGGGTCTTGGACTCTCCATCGAAGACCTCTCGGATCCATTCCCGCGTTCCGTCGATCCGGTTCAACTCCATCTCGTGGACCAGCTCTCCGCCTGGGGCGAGGGCCAGGGTCTCCCGGAATGGAGCCCGGTCGCCCGCCCCCGGGCGGGAGCCCTGTAGCTCCGCTGCCTGGTTCAGCGTCCCCCGGGCCCGGAAAGCCAGCGCCCTGGGAGGCCCCACCTTCGCTCCGGCCGCCTCCACCACTTGCCTGGCCGAGGGAGCCTCCCCCGAGCACGCCGAGGACCACAGAACCGCACCCAGTACAGCCCACCATGTCCGCCGCCCCATCGCTCGCTCCCCCACGCAGTGGATCAGTTCGGTTTCTTCCCCGCGACGCGACTCCGCTCCCGGTCCAGGTCCTCGATGGAGACTCCCGATGTTATCCAGTCCGGCGCCGGCTCATCTCTGAGGTAGTGGCCGAACCACTCGAGGATCCGCCGATGGTAGTCGATCTGGTTGGCCTTGTCCCGGAATCCGTGGTCCTCCCCCTCATAGACCAGGAGCACCATCTG
>JAHEKK010000308.1 GCA_024638395.1 Gemmatimonadota bacterium
AATGATTGTCGACTGTTTGGGTTCGATCTTGCGTGCTGATCAACTGGCGATAGCAATCCATGCCTTGTACGCTGCTGAAATTCGGCGTATACCGCGTTGCACGGGCCGAGCGTTTTGTTATGGATCGGCTCGTTTATTTTTCGCAAATCATCCGTCCTGTGTCGGCGGGCATTTAATGGCAACGCTATTTGGCGTGCTCATAAACAACAATAAAAGACAGACGGGGGAAAATTGATGGAAGCAACAGCGCTGGTTGCCGAGCAGGTAACACTGAATTCACTTGTGCAGAACCTTGTTTACGCTTCCGGTACCGTCGGAGCGATAATCGTCGTAGTGGGGTTGCTACTGATCGAGGCCTACGAGCGCGATTTCGGTATTCCGGTCGTGCACGCGTGGGGCATGACGGAGACCGCCCCCTTGGGATCCGTCGCGAAGCTCAAGTCCAACGCGAAGTCTCTTGGCGAGGACGAGCGCTACCGGCTTCGATCGTTGCAGGGGATGGCCCCGCCGGGCCTGGAGATGCGCATCGCGGGAGATGACGGGGCTGAGCTTCCCTGGGACGGGGAGGCCGTGGGTGAAGTCCAGGTTCGTGGCCCCTGGGTGGCAGGTAGCTACTACGAGTCTCCCGACAGCGGAACCCGGTTCACGGAGGATGGATGGTTCAAGACGGGCGACGTAGCCACGATGGATCCGAGTGGATTCATGCAGATCACGGATCGAACGAAGGACCTCATCAAGAG
Source organism: Gemmatimonadota bacterium (assembly GCA_024638395.1). Classification (GTDB taxonomy): domain Bacteria; phylum Gemmatimonadota; class Gemmatimonadetes; order Longimicrobiales; family Gaopeijiaceae; genus JAHEKK01. The sequence goes on from JAHEKK010000308.1 coordinate 741, forward strand.
TGGCGGTGAGTGGATCTCCAGTGTGGAGCTGGAGAACGCGGTCATGGCCCATGACGCCGTTCGGGAGTGTGCCGTGATCGCCGTTCCGGACGAGAAGTGGGCCGAGCGGCCGATGGCGGTGGTCGTGCCCGTGGAGGGCGCTGGAGAGCTCACGCTCGATGAGCTGCACGACCACCTTCGCGATCGTGTGGCCGGTTGGTGGCTTCCCGACCACCTGGCGTTTCTCACTGAGCTCCCGAAGACGAGCGTGGGTAAGTTCGACAAGAAGGTCCTACGTGCCATGCTCGCCGATGGCACCCTTGCCCCGTCGTTGTCAGGGGGCGGCGGTGGGGAGGCGGTAGGGGCATCGTGAAAGGTCGAGCGTGAAGGACGAGATAAGGGAGCTGATGACCAGTCTGAACCTGGAACTCGCACCCCGATTCGAAGTGCTGCGCCTTTTGGGCGAGGGTAAGATGGCTCGCGTGTTCCTGGCTCGAGAAGTTGAGCTCAGGCGCATGGTGGCGATCAAGGTGCTTCGTCCCGAGCTCGCCCGAGATGAGGTGGCTCCCCTCCGCTTCGCGCGCGAAGGCCAGTCCGCGGGCCGGATTTCCCACCCCAACGTCACTGCGGTCTACCAGGTTGGAAAGCTCTCGGACCAGACGCCCTTCCTGATCATGGAGCATGTGGAGGGCGCCAGTCTCGCGGAGCGTGTCGAGGCAGTCGGCCCTTTCGCACCGGTCCAGGCGCGTCGCGTGATTCACGACATCGCCTCCGCGTTGGCCGCGGCACACAGGCGGGGCATCGTCCACCGGGACGTGCGACCCTCCAACGTGCTCTGGAAGTCCGAAACGGGTAGGGCGCTCCTCACTGATTTCGGGCTGGCGGCGGTGGAGCCGTCCGCGGATCACACGACCCGTCATCTGACGCGGAGCGGGGAAGTGGTGATGGGCGACGTGACCTTCACGAGCCCCGAGCAGCTTACTGGAGACGACGTCTCCGGCGCGTCCGACGTGTACGCCCTGGGCGGCCTGGCATACTTTCTCCTGACCGGACGGGGGCCCTACGAGGGGAAGTCGGCGGTGGAGGTTGCGAGCAAGCACCTGAAGGCCGAGCCCCCGGACCTGTCGTCCGTCTCAGGGCTACACCCCGGCCTCGCGGCTCTCTTCGCCCGTTGCCTCGCGAAGAACCCGGCTCACCGGCCGACGGCCGACGACGTCGCCATGGCGACGTCACCGAATGCCCCGGTCACGCTGCCCGATGAGGGCGCGAAGGATCTGTGGAACAAGCTTCGGCAGCGCCGCTTCGTCCAGGTGTTGGTTGCGTACACGGTTGGTGGCTTGGCCATTCTGGAGGTCATGGACCAGCTGGGGCAGAACGGGGTCGTCTCCCCGGCCTGGTACCGCGGGAGTCTGGTGCTCTTCGTGGTCTGCTACGCAGCGGCGGGGGTCGTAGCCTGGTTTCATGGTGAAAAGGGCAGGCAGGAGTTCGGCAAACTGGAGATCGCCTTGCTGGCCGCTATTGTGGCCGTCGGCGTCGCGGTCAGTTGGTTCGTGGTTTCGTAGTTGGAGTGCGGGGGGCCGTTTGCCACCGCCCACAGGCCCCGGGAGTAGCGGGCCGAGCCTCACCCGAAGGAGTTGAACCATGAAGCGAATGATTCTCGTGGCGGTGGCCCTGGCTTTGTCCCCCGCCGGAGTCTGGGGTCAGTTCGTTCTCCCGGGGCCGGACCGGGCCGAGGGAGAGGGCCCTTTCGACCGCCTCATCATCAGAGGCGCCGTCGTCATTGACGGCACGGGGGCACCCCCCCGGGGGCCCGTCGACATCGTGGTGGAGGGCAACCGCATCAGTCGGATCGTCGGGGTGGGTGTCCCGGGACGCCCCATCGCCCAGGACGGCCGGCCCGAGGGCGCGACCCGGGAGATCGATGCCGAGGGCATGTACGTCATGCCGGGGTTCGTGGATCTCCACCTCCACACCGGAGATCCGACGAAGACACCCGAGGCGGAGTATGTCTACAAGCTCTGGATGGCACATGGCATCACCGCCGGGCGCGGGGTCGAGTACGGCCCGGTGGACTTCTCCCTCAGCGAGAAGGAGAGGAGTGCCCGCAACGAGATCACGGCCCCGCGAATGTTCGTGTATCAGCGACCCGGACAAGGCTGGGACCAGGGCCGTGTCGATACGCCGGAGCAGGCGAGGGCGTGGGTCAGGTGGGCGGCGGAGCGGGGCATCGACGGCGTGAAGCTGGTGGCGTACCCGCCGGAGATCATGGAGGCGCTGCTCGACGAAGCCAATCAGCTCGGTTTGGGGACGACGGCCCACCTCGCCCAGCTGGGTGTGGCCCAGATGAACGCCATCGACGCCGCGCGCCTCGGCCTCGGCACTATCACCCACTACTACGGACTGTTCGAAGCTCTGTACGACGATCACGACGTACAGCCGTGGCCGACGGACATGAACTACGCCAACGAGCAGCACCGGTTCGGCGAGGTGGCGAACCAGTGGAACGTCATCCACCCCCAGGGGAGTGAGGAATGGAACGCTTTGCTGGCCGAACTCCTGGAGCACGACGTCGTACTGGACCCGACCATGACAGCGTATCTGGCCAGCCGCGACGTCATGCGGGCACGGACGGCCGAGTGGCACGAGCGGTACACGCTGCCGACCCTGTGGGATTTCTACGAGCCCAGCCGTGAAAACCACGGATCCTACTACTACGACTGGACGACCCGGGACGAGATCGCCTGGAAGAACTTCTACCGCGTTTGGATGGCGCTACTCGACGACTACAAGGACATGGGAGGAAAGGTCACCGTCAGTTCCGATGCGGGCTTCATCTACAACTTGTTCGGATTCTCGACCATCGAGGAGATGGAGTTGCTGCAGGAAGCGGGGTTCCATCCGCTGGAAGTGATCAGGGGCGCTACCATGCACGGAGCCGAGACGTTAGCGGCCCCCCGGGGCGAGCGCCCCGCGTTTGGGGTCGTCCGGGAAGGCATGCTCGCAGACCTGGTGATTTCTCCCGAGAATCCCCTGGAGAACTTGAAGGTTCTCTACGGTACGGGGCACGAGCGCCTGAACCCGGACACGGGTGAAAAGGAACGCATCGGTGGGATCCTGTACACGATCAAGGACGGCATCGTGTACGATGCCCAACGGCTTCTGGAAGACGTTGCGCGCATGGTAGAGGAGCAGCGGCGGAACCGGGGGGTCACTTCGCCGTGACTCGACCGGGACCGCTCTGGCGACCGTCGCCGGAGCGGGTGGAGGAATCCAACCTCACGAGTTTCCGCCGTTTCCTGAGAGAGCGGGGATACGACGTGGCGGGGGGCTACGGTGCCCTCTGGCAGTGGTCGGTCGATCACCAGGAGCTGTTCTGGGCGGCGGCTTGGGAGCACTGCGGCGTTTTGGGGGAACCCGGTTCCGTCGTCGTTGACGGCCTCGAGCGCCTGCCGGGATGCCGGTACTTCCCGGAGGCCCGGCTGAACTTCGCGGAGAACCTACTCCGGCGCCGCGACGATGGGCCGGCCATCATCTTCCGGAACGAATCGGGGATGGGCCGCACGGTTTCCTGGAGCGAGCTGTACCGGGAGGCCAATCGGGTGTCGAAGGCTCTTCGACGCCTGGGGGTCGGGCCCGGGGATCATGTCGCGGCCGTTCTCCCGAATGTCCCAGAAGGGCTGGCATTTCTTCTGGGCGCTGCGTCCGTGGGCGCGGTGGTCTCTACCGCGTCGCCTGACTTCGGGGTCGATGGTGTGCTGTCGCGCCTGGGTCAGCTGGATCCCGTGGTCCTCCTCGCCGCCGACGGGTACATGTACGGCGGGAAGCCGTTTTCGATCATGGAGAAGGTGAGCAACATCAGGGAGCGGCTCACTTCGATCCGAAGAACGGTCGTGCTGCCCTACCTGGACTCCGCCCCCGGGTTGGAGGGCCTCGAGGACGGCGTGACGTGGGAGGGCTTTCTTGGCTCCGGGCCTGCCGAGGACGAAATCCAGTTTGCCCGGTTGCCCTTCGACCATCCTCTGTACGTGCTCTTCTCGTCGGGAACGACCGGTGTGCCGAAGTGCGTCGTTCACGGGGCCGGCGGCGTGCTCCTGCAGCACTTGAAGGAGCACCAACTCCATTGCGACATCCGGCAGGGCGACCGCGTCTTCTACTTCACCACGCTGGGCTGGATGATGTGGAACTGGCTGGCCACGGCCCTC
>JAHEKK010000309.1 GCA_024638395.1 Gemmatimonadota bacterium
GGCAAGATCGAGGGGGCAAGATCGAGGGGGCACGGCCGGAACGCCATCCGAGGGGGACCACGCACCCTCGCGCACGGGCCGGTCCAGGGGGCATACGCATGGAAAAGGCAGGCGATTACCACGCCTGGGCAGCACGGTAGTTCGCAGGCCGAACCCGAGGGCCGCGTCGGTCGCAACTACCCCAGGGTCGGTGCGAAACCGGGGAGCGTCCGGTGCATGGTAGCCTGCTCGTACGCGTAGGCGATGCGAATCAGCGCGGGTTCGCTCCAGGCCCGTCCGAAGAACGACACGCCCACCGGCAGGCCTTCCACGAATCCCATGGGCACGGTGATGTCCGGGTATCCCGCAATGGCGGCTGGACCGGCGCTGGACCCGCCGTCCAGGCGGTCCCCCATGATGTGGTCGGTGAGCCACGCCGGGCTGCGGGTCGGCGCCACGATGGCGTCGAGTCGGTGCTCTTCCATGAGGGCGTCGATGCCGTCTTCACGGGTCCGCGTCTGCACCACCCGCACAGCCGCCAGGTAGGCCTGATCCGTGAGTGGCCCCCGGGCCTGGGAGGCCACCATGCGCTCCTGGCCGAAGTAGGGCATCTCCCGGTCGGCGTTGGCTTCGTTGAACGCGATGATGTCCGCGAGGGACTTCACGGGCGCGTCAGGCCCCAGGGTCGAGAGGTAGGCATTGAGATCCGCCTTGAACTCATATTCGAGTAACGTCAGCGGAAGGGCGTCGTTCCAGGCCGCGTTGGGAAGGTTGGCAGGGTCCACGAGGACCGCTCCCCCCGCCGCCATGTCACGGACGGCCTGTTCGAAGAGAGCCAGAGTCTCGGGATCGAACCCGGGAAAACTTCGGGCAACCCCGATGCGAGCGCCGCGAAGGCCCTCGGGGTCCAGGTAGGGAGAGTAGTCGCGCTCGAATCTTCCGTCGCTCGCCGCCGTGGCGGCATCTCGGGAGTCGACACCCGTGAGGGGCCCCAGAAGGAGGACGGCATCACGCACCGTCCGGCACATGGGGCCGGCCGAATCCTGGGAGTGGGAGATGGGGATGATCCCCGACCGGCTCCAGAGCCCCACGGTCGGCTTGATACCCACGATGCCGTTGCTGGACGAGGGGCACATGATGGAGCCACCGGTTTCGGTTCCGATGGTGAGCGCCGCCAGATTCGCCGAGGCGGCTACACCGGAGCCCGAGCTGGAGCCGCAAGGATTACGGTCCAAGGCATAGGGGTTCTTGCACTGCCCACCGCGGGCGCTCCACCCACTGCTGGCGCGCTCCCCGCGGAAGTAGGCCCACTCGCTGAGGTTCGCTTTGGCAAGGACGATGGCGCCTGCCTCCCTGAGGCGCTCCACAATGTAGGCGTCCCGGGGTGGGATCGAACCCTCCAGAGCCAGGGATCCCGCCGTGGTGGTCATCCGATCATGGGTGTCGATGTTGTCCTTGATGGCCACGGGGATGCCGTGAAGCGGGCCTCGTGGGCCCTGACTGCGTCGCTCCCGGTCCAGCGCGTCCGCCAGGTCCAGCGCGTCGGGATTGGTCTCGATGATGCAATGGAGGCCGGGGCCCTGCCGGTCCAGCAGTTCGATCCGCTGGAGATAGGCTTCCGTGATGGAACGGGCCGTGCGCTCGCCCGACTCCATGCTCTCCTGGAGCTCCGGGACGGTGATCTCGTCGAGCTCGAAGGCCGGTACCGACCCGGACGTCTCAATCCGCCGGCCTTCATCGGTTCGGGACGTGGGGTCGGTGCAAGAGGCCGTTCCGGCTACGAGGGCGGCGCCACTCAGGGCCGTCGTTCCCAGGAATCCGCGGCGGTCGATCATCGAAGCTCCAGGACGAATGGGGGATTCTCGGCGTCGGGACAGTAGGCGCTCTCTCACGGTCCCACCACCGTCGTCAACATCCACGCCCCATCCCGTGTCTGGTCCAAGGGGCATCCATCGGCTCTGGATCCCTCGCGAGTTGGTTCGTTCACCACCCAGTCCGCACAGGCGGGTCTCGCCACACATGCCTCAACTACGCGCCGCGACAGTCGGCGTACTTCTATTCGTCAGTCTGAGCCCGGCCGTGGTTCGGGCCCAGGGCGTGAACGAGCGGGCCAGCGCCGCACTTGTCGCTGGCGAGCTGGCCCCCGAGGCCGACGGCACGGTTGACCTCCCCCGGCTCCAGGGCCCCGTGTCTTTGGACGGATTCAGCGACGAGGCCGCGTGGGGCGCCATCGCTCCCCTGCCCCTCACCATGTACGAGCCGACCTACCGGGGGGCCGCCGACCGGAAGATCGAGATGCTGGTCGGCTACGACGACGAGGCTCTGTACGTAGCCGCCCGGTTCTATCACGAGGACCCCGACGTGATCCGGGCCTTCTCGTTGACCCGCGACCGATGGAGCGGCGACGACGGGTTCGGCCTGCTACTCGACACGTTCAACGACAACGAGAACGCGATTCGGTTCGTCGGAATGCCTCTCGGCACCCGCATGGACATGGCCATCTCCGGAGACGGGCAGGGCGGCGACGGTGGCGGCGGTCAAGGAGGGCCCCGAGCCGTGGGTTGGAACACGTTCTGGGATCTGGAGACCCGGGTCACCGAGGAGGGGTGGTTCGGCGAGATGAGGATTCCCCTGTCGAGCCTCCGCTTCGAAACGGACGAGAACGGAGACGTGGTCATGGGCATGATGGCCTATGCCTATGAGCCGGGTCAGGGGGCTCGGTGGACATTCCCCGCCATCCCCCCCCGTTCGCCCTACACCCAGGTTTCGGCGTGGCAGGACGTCCGGATCCGGGGCGTGGAGTCGCGAAGCCCGATCTACGTGTCGCCCTACGGCCTCACGGGGCAGAACTACAGGACCGACCTCAATCCGGTCGGAGACGGCTTCGACGGAACGACGGACGAGGCCTACGAAGTCGGGCTGGACGTCAAGATCAACCCAACACCCAATCTGACCCTTGATCTGACGGCCAACACCGACTTCGCGGCGGTCGAGGCCGACCAACAGCAAGTGAACCTCACCCGGTTCTCGCTCTTCTTCGACGAGAAGCGCCCCTTCTTCCAGGAGAGGGCGGGCATCTTCAGCTTCGAGACGGGGGCGGACCGGGGTACCCTCTTCTACTCACGGCGGATCGGTTTGGCCGGCGGAGAGCCGGTTCGGATCCACGGCGGAGCCCGCCTGGTCGGCCGCGTCGGCGCATGGGACCTGGGACTCATCGAGATGCAGACGGCGGAGGACGCCGGCCGGCCGTCGGAGAACTTCGGCGTCCTGCGACTGCGGCGCCGGGTCATGAACACCAACTCCTACCTGGGCGGCATGGCCACGAGCCGCATCGACGGCGACGGGCTCTACAACGTCACCTATGGCATGGACAGCCAACTGCGCCTCTTCGGCGACGAATACCTCACGGTGAAGTGGCTCCAGACCTTCCAGGGCGGGGACGACGTGCGGGACGCGGCGCCCGCCGGCCTCGACGCGGCCCGGGTCATCGTCGACTGGACGCGGCGAAACCTCGAGGGCCTCAGCTACCAGAATGCCTTCGTGTGGTCCGGACCCGGCTACGATCCCGCCGTGGGCTTCGAGTCCCGTTCAGACTTCCTTCGCGTCCAGAGTGACTGGAACTACCAGTGGTATCCGGACGCCCAGTCCAGCTTCCGCCGTATCTGGGCCGGGGTCGAGTCCAACGCATGGATCCGGAACCAGGACGACAACGTGGACACCGGCCAGTTCACCCCGTTCCTCCAATTCGAGACCAAACCCGGAACCTCCCTGAAGGCCTCTCTCAACGGCGTCTACGAAGACGTGGTCGAGCCCTTCGCCCTCACGGACGAGGTGTCCATCCCCGCGGGGAGCTACTGGGCTCCGGAAGGCGTCCTGGAACTCCGGGCCGCCCGGGGCTGGACCATCCGGCCCAACATCACCCTCACGGCCGGCAGGTTCTTCGACGGCAACCGATTCGGCGTCGAGACCGACTACAATTGGGCCGTTGGACCCCACCTGGAGCTCCGCGGGGGGTGGGAATGGAATCGCATCCGTTTCCCTGACAGGGACCAGGCGTTCGACTCGCATCTGGCACGGATCCAAGCGCAGACGGCCATCGACTCGCGCTTCTCGATCAACACCTTCGTGCAGTACAACTCGCTGACAGACGCCGTGACCACAAACGCGCGATTCCGGTACAACTTCCGGGAGGGGCAGGATCTTTGGTTGGTGTGGAACGAGGGACTCAACCTGGATCGCGAAGCGGTCCTCGGGGTGCCCCGGCGCCCCCTCGAGGCGGCCCGTACGCTGACCGTGAAGTACACCCACACCTTCATCTTCTGAGCCAACCGTCCAAATCAGGAATCGCAGGGCTATTCCGAGGAGGAGGACCGATGCTGAACCGGATGCATCGGCGCTCGCATGGCCGCGACACCTTCGGAACACCACGCTATCTTACGGGATGTTGATCGGCCTTCGTCCCAGGGGCTCCCCTTCCCGAGCCTGGCTGTGTCTGGCAATAGCGTTGACCACTGGGGCGGCGCCCGCCGCCGGGCCCGACTCCACGCCGGCGTGTGACGACCCGGCCCACAGCGGTTCAGGGACCGGCGAGTTCAGCGCGGCCCCCCTGCTGGACAGAAGTCCCGAGTCCCACCACGACTCGGGACAACCCCACGCGGACGTCGACGGCCCCACGGCCACCGTTCCCCATCCCGATTCGCACCCTGAGGGGTCGGACCGCGGCCCATGTAGTCATTGTCCGACGGACGACTGCGAGACGGACCCGGGGTGCGAGTTACCACCTCCTACGGGGGTGGTCCCGGAGGCAGCCGTGTTGGAGCGGATTCCCCAGTCCGGCGATCATTCCCCCGGGGTCCAGGCTCCACGCCCCGGTCCGTCCCGCCCGACCTGGAGTCCCCCTCCCCGTGTGATTCGCTGATCCCACACCGCGAAAAATCGA
>JAHEKK010000310.1 GCA_024638395.1 Gemmatimonadota bacterium
AGCCCTTCACGGCGGCCGAGCTCCGGGAGACGGTTGCTCGCCTGCTCGGTGGGTGAGGGGGCGGCTGAGGCCGTTCGCGCACCCTAGCGATTTCGCCGGACCCCGTACACCGAAAAAACTGCACCCCTGAGGGGCCGAAGCCCCCCAGGGGTGTCAAACCGGCCGCAACCCGGCGCGAAGGCCGCTTACGGCGCGAACTTTTCGATCGGGTTCGGCTTAGTTGCCGAAGCGGCGACCGCTTGCCCGTGCCAGGTTGGGCTCGGTACTCGGACTAGACAAGGGATCACCTCCTTTTAGTGGGTTCAACATCGGGCGGGACACCGTAGTCCTGCTCGTGGTCGATGACAGGATACCAACAGCATCGACTGGCCAATGGCCTTTGTGAAGGTACCCCACATCGGCGCTGAGGATCAAGTCGTTCTTCCGAGAGTGCGAAGGCCGGTGCTGCGGGGCCTCCGGCGACCGCACCGGAGCCCCGCATTGGCATGAACCGTTAATTCCCCGGAGAGTGCGAGAGCTCCGCGACCCTGGTCTGGTCGTGGCGCTCCAAGTGTGCGGTAGCCCCGTCCATGATCCGAGTCAGCCGCAGCCATTCCTCGCTGAAGGGTTCTCTCGCCTGCCGCCGGGCCTCGCGGTTGGGCCCGATGTCGGCCGCCATGCTCTCGGCAGAGACCCGGATCATCACCGTCTGCGCCTCCGTGCCGAGGCCGCCGTTCCACGCCGTGAGCACGAAGTTCTCGATGTTGGCTTCGCGGTCCAGGGCCGATCGGTCCCGGAGGGCCTGTCGGAACGTCGCAGCTTGATCCCACTTCAGGTGGAAGACCATGACCCGGTTGTAGGGAAGCGCCTGGATCTCAGCGACCGAGAATCCCTCAGGCACGACACTCAGGGCCGGGGCCGCGGTGTACAGGGCCAGGTGCCGGGTTCCCCACGCCGTATTCCAGAGCTCCCGCTCCGCATCGGTGAACGCCTGGGCGCCTGCGTTCCGCGCCTGTTGCACCTCGATGACGGACTCCATCCGGTTGGGGAGGGGCGTGATCCGGTACCAGACCGTCGAGTTCTCCCGGTAGAGCCCCCAACCGTGGGCCTCGGTTCCTTTGTACTTGTTGACCAGCGTTTCGAAGTACTCCTCGAAAACGGGCCGGTCGACGCCCCGGTAGGTCTCGTACTGGACCATGGGCGCCTGTTCGAAGATGGGGGCCACCTCCTGAGCCGCGCCTGCGATTGGACAGGCAACGAGGACAGCCGCGACGAAGGTTCCAAGTTTCACGCGCATCTACGATCCTTCCTTGACGTGGGGCCGACGCGAGTCGCCGATCTGCCCCGTTTTTGAGAAAGCCTGCTTCCGGGACGTCCTGACGCCGGTCATCCTCCGGCGGTGGCCCGCCCCTTCATTTCGACCAGGACGACGCCGAGCTCGCCGTCGCCGCCGTTGGTGGGGAGGTGGGCGTCCGCATCGCCGCAGCTCGAGAACCCCACCGCGGAGGCCGGTGCATCGGTGATGTCTCCGTTCGGCAGCTCGAACGTCGTGGGCTGATCGTGGAGATAGACGACGCAGTTCGCCGGGTGGTGGTGCATGACCGAGGTCTCGCCTGGCCCGTACCGGACCCTCACCATACGGAAGGCCTCCGTCTCTCCCTCTACGGAGTAGTGGTCGGGGTCGGCCGTAACGGCGTCGGGAAAGTCGGGCATCGGGTCCGACCCGGCACTGGCTCCGTCCTTCAGCTCGACCAGAAGGAGTGCCGTCGCTTCGGAGCCCGTGTTGACTGGAAGGTGCACGGTCTCTTCCGTGCAATTCACCGCCCCGAACGACCCGGAGTCCTCCGTGACCTCGCCGTCGGGGTCGGTCATCTGCCACGTTCCCGCGGAGAGAGCGATGGAACAGGCCTGGGGGTGGTGGTGCATGACCGAGGCTTCGCCGGGGGCGTAGTCGATGCGCAAGATGCGGAGCACGTCGTTTTCGAAAGCGACGGAGTAGTGCCCCGGGTCGGCGGCAATGGCGTCGGGGTACTCCACCGGTGCCTCGGCCCCGGCGCAAGCGAGTAAGAGGGGGAAGACGCCGAGCAGACAGGCAGGGGGAGTACGCATAAAGCGGGCCTCCTTCAAGGGGGCCCCAAGATGGCGCCCAAGCCCGCAACGTGGTCCCCGACGCCCTCGAGCCGCAAGTCAGGAGACCCGGCTCTCCCACGGGGGTCGGCCGGACGATCGCCGGCCGAGGTCCCTCAAGCGTTGCGGTACGCCTTCCGGAAGGCGAGGGCGACGACGGCCAGGGCCACCCCCGTCCACACGACCCCCCAGAGAAGGGTGGGCGTGGAGGTCAAGTCACCCAGCATGGCGGCGTCGGACGCCAGGTGGGGGCGGTCCAGGATGTCGCTCTTGATGTCCAGGATGGCGTAGAGGCAACTGGTCAAGCCGAGGGCCGTGAGGATCATCCGGTTGGCTCCGGGGCCCAGCCGCCGGCCGGCGGCGAAGAGGGTCGCTCCGAACCCGAGGCCGAAGAGGAGGCCGAAACCGTTGCGCACGTATAAAGCGGTCAGGAGCAGGACAACCAATCCGACACCGGCGACGAGGTACCGGTTGGATATCCGTGGGGATTGGGCCGCGGAAACGAGGCCGACGCCCCACAGCAGGCTCCCGAGATACCCGGCCGACAGCGTGAGGAACGCGTTGCCGCCGGGACAATAACAGGCGCCACCCTGATAGGGATCCAGAACGATGCGTTCGATGCTTCCGCCCGTGCTCACGGCCACGAGTCCGTGGCTGATCTCGTGAAGCATCACCACGAAGATCTTGAGCGGGTAGATCGCCGGGGTATCCCAGAGCAGCCATAGCGCCGCGAAGAACAGCGAGAACCCGGCGATGAACCCCAGCTTCCTCTTCGTCTTGGTCGTCATACCTGTGTTCTACGGATTGGCCGGCCCCAGTGTTTCCCTCGACGGTTGCGCCAAAGGCCCCCAAAGGGGTATCACGGGCACCGGTGGATAGAAAAACCCTCGAACAACCTTCGCCTCCCCCCAGCTCAAGGAGAAGCCACAAGTGGATCCCTCAGCCATCCGAATCGTCGAGACCGACGGCGCGCCGATTCCCAAGGGCCACTACTCCCAGGCCGTGGTCTTCGGAGGCCTCGTGTACGTGGCGGGACAACTGCCGGGTGACCCCGCGGACCCGGACGGAGGCTATCCCGCCTCCGTGGGCGCTCAAACGGAAAGGGTGCTCGCCAATATCCGCGCCATCCTCGAGGAGGCAGGCAGCGGTCTCGATCGGGTCCTGCAGATGACCGTCTTCGTGTCGGACCCGGGGTACTGGGGCGAGGTGAACGAGACCTACGCCCGTATCATGGGTAGCCACCGTCCGGCCAGGGCGATCGTACCGGTCAACGAGTTGAACGGCGCCGCTCTGGAGGTGCAGGTGATCGCGGCGGTAGGCTGATCCTACCCGGGTCCAGACGGACCCTTGTGGCCCCCGACCATGGGGTCGCCGGCCTGCTGCTGAAGCAGGTTGGCCCTGGGCGAATGGACCGGCTCCCGGGAAGGCATGGGTCGTGCGGGAGCCGCCTTCTTCCGGGTCTTGAACCCCACGAGGGCTCCTGCCAGGAGGACAACGCCCACCACAATGAGGGGCGTCTTCGGCAGGGGCCTCGCCGGCGCGGGAATGCTGAAGGACGACAACACCGCGTCCAGACGGTCCTGGTCGTGCCACTCGGGGTGTTGGCCCCAGAACGACGAGACCCAGGTTGAGTCGGGATACGCCACCACCAGGGTGCGCTGGCTCGCCCAGGTTCCGCCGTCGATGGACGGCACGGCGGCCCACCACTCCCACGCCGGTCGCCCGGCCACCTGCCTTGGCGCGGGGCCTTCCACGGTCCAGCTCTGGTTGTTCGTCCGGATCCGATTGACACTGGCCCAGACGTCTTCTGGCCGGGTCGAGCCCGGATGACGCGTCATGAGGATCTGGCTGACGTCACCGCCGCGGTGGAATTCCCATACGATGGACGCCCCGACCGCACGGTCCGGGAAGGTGATGCGGCCTTTGGGCCCGCTCTTAGTTTCGATGTCGAAGCCGTCGGGCAGATCGAGAGCCGGGCTCGGGTGCGTCCAGGGCTCGTCGCCACCGCACGCGAAGAGGGTCACCAGGAGGGCCAGGGAAGCGGCGGATCCAAGCGAGATCTTCATGGTCATCCTCGACTGAGCTGTGTGGCGGCCAGGGGCGCGCAATGGGTCACGGCCGGCCGGTCGGCGAGAGCGATGGCGAGGATGCGTGGCAGCCATCCCCACCCCTCGATGCCCGCCCGCGTCCCCAGCCATCCGTGTGCGAGCAGTGCCGCCAGCGACGCCTCCGACCCACGCGTCGCCAGGGACTCGCGGTAACGCCGACTCCAGGCATCTTCTGCGCTATGGGGCTCCCAGAGGATCGCGGAGACCGACCGGCAAGGCCGGAACGTCTGTGCGAGGGCAAAGGCCTCGAAGCGGAGGCTCCTGGGCAGGGCGGTATCGTCCAGGGCGGCCTGATGAGCGGCGAGCCACCGGGCGCGGTCCGCAATCGTTGCCTGGCCGGGAGAACGCTTCGAGGTGTGCTTTCGTTGGTGGCCGGGGGCGGGCGTTTCGGACCCGGCCTTGCCCGTTCGTTGGGAGGTGTCGAGCGAGAGGAGCGCGGTTTCCGCCTCCCGGGCGATCTGCATCCCCATGACCGCGTCCAGGCTCGCCGGTCCGTCGTGGTAGAGGAGTCGTCCCAGCCGGGCCACCGACGCGATTCGCCGACGGGCCTCGAATCCGTCGCCCTGATGGGCAACCCAGACGGCTCCGGCGATGCGGCCCCGGACTCCGTTCCACAGCTCCACGTAGCGGGGCACCGGGAGCTCGAAGGCGGCGGTGGGCTGCGCCGCCAGGTCCGCGAGTCTGGCGCCGGTCAGGTCGGCG
>JAHEKK010000311.1 GCA_024638395.1 Gemmatimonadota bacterium
CCTCTTTGGGCCTCATGCTCATCACGGGCGTCGCTTGCGGCGGCGCCTACGAAGAGACCGTGGACGAGACGCCCTCTCAATCGACCCCCGCGACCCCTGCGCCGGCCGGGTCGCTCCTCAATCCGAACCTCGCATCCTCCGACGAGCTCTCCGGCGTGCCGGGCATGACCCCCGAAGCCGTCCAGGCCATCGTCGACGGTCGCCCGTACCTCACCGCCGCAGCCTTCAACCAGGCGTTGTCGGCTCAGATCGGAGACGCGGCCGCCGCAGCGTTCGGGTCCGTGTGGCTGCCTATCAACCTCAATGACGTGACGGAGGAAGAGATCCTCCTGATCCCGGGCATGGACGCCCGGATGGCCCACGAGTTCGAGGAGTACCGGCCCTACTCGGGGATGGAGGAATTTCGACGGGAAATCGGCAAATACGTCGATGAGGAGGAGGTGGCACGGCTGGCCCGTTACGTCTACGTGCCCATTGATCTCAATACGGCCAGCCGTGAGGAGATCATGTCCATTCCGGGCATGGACGAGCGGATGGCCCATGAGTTCGAGGAATACCGCCCCTACAGCAGCATGGATCAGTTTCGCCAGGAGATCGGCAAGTACGTCGACCAGAACGAAGTTGCGCGGTTCGAACGCTACGTGACCATCAACTGACGCATGACAAGGGAGTGACGACGGCCCTCATCTTCGACCGCGCGTCCAAGGCCTTTCAAGCGCCCGACGGCACCCAGCGGTGGGCTCTTCGTCCCACCTCGTTCACCATCTCGTCGGGTGAGACCGTCGCCATCGTGGGCAGGAGCGGAAGCGGAAAGTCCACGCTCCTCCACCTCGCCGCGGGTATCGAGGCCGCCACGGGGGGCCACATCGACGTGCTGGGTCAGGACCTCACACGGCTTGGGGACCGGGACCGGGCCCGCTTGAGGCGAGACGGGATCGGGATCGTCTTTCAGTTCTTCCACCTCGTCCCCCACCTGAGTGTGGAAGAGAACGTCCTGCTCCCCGCGATGATCGCGGGAGACCTGAGGCAGTATCGCCCCCGAGCCGTCGAGCTTCTCGACCGGGTAGAGCTCGGCGACCGGGCCAAAGACGCCGTCGATCATTTGAGCGGGGGCGAGATGCAGCGCGTCGCCATCTGCCGCGCTTTGCTTCGGCGCCCTGCTCTCGTCCTTGCGGACGAACCGACCGGCAATCTGGACGACGCCACCGGGCGCCTTGTCATGGACTTGATGACTTCGATGGTCCGCGAGGAGGGTTGCACGCTGGTCTACGTAACCCACAGCACCGAGTTGGCCGGGGCCGCCGACAGGACCCTCCATCTCCGCAGCGGCGAGCTCGCAACGGCGTGATCGGCTACGCGGTGAGGCAGTTCCGCCGTGGGCTCGGAGCCCGCCCTCTCCTGTTCCTTCTCACCGTGTCCGGTGTGGCCCTCGGCGTCGCCTCCGTGGTGACGGTACAGCTCTTGAACCAGGGGGCTGTTTCCGCCTTTCGGGAAGGGCTTGCCGTCACGTCGGGAAGCGCCGACCTCGTGGTGAGACCCCGGGGCCCGCGCCTGGAGACAGAGGCCCTCGTCCGGTCCCTCGGCACCGAGGGGGTCGAACGCGTGACGCCCATTCAGAGAGCGACGGTGCTCATTGCGCGGGAGACTGGCGAGTCCAGTCGGCACCTGGAGATTCTGGGGTTGGACCTCCTGGCGGGCGCGGCCGGTGTGGGTTCGTCCATGGGGGGCCTGGAGACGGGGCCCGATTCGTCGGCGCTGGACGCGCTGCTCACCCGCCCGTCCGTGGCCATCTCGCAACAGACGGCGTCCGATCTCAGGGCCCTTCTCGGGCGTCCGGTAGCACAAGGCGACTCCCTCGCCCTTGGCCACGGGACCCGGAGCCACGTCGTCGAGGTCGCCGGCGTCCTCGCGGGTGAAACGTCCGCTGCGGTCATGGACCTGGCCTGGTCACACCATCTCTTCGGGGATGGTCTGAGCCAGTTGAACATCGACGTGGTGGGCCACGCTCCTGCGGGGTCGGGTGCCCGTGACGCGGTGGGTTCGGGAGAGGGTACCGGGGCGCCTCGTTCCGGAGCACGAGCTGCCCGGATCGAAGCTGTGGCCGCCGACCTGGAGCGGCGGCTTGGACCCGGGGTCCGGATCACGACGCCGACCGAAGAAGGGGTCGAGGGGGAGAGCCTTCTTTCGGCTTTTCGCCTCAACCTGACGGCGCTGAGCCTCATCAGCGTTTTCGTGGGCGCCTTCCTCGTATACGGCACGACACGAGCGAGTCTCGTCCGCCGACGCGGCGAGCTCGGGATCCTCCGCAGCCTCGGAGCGTCCAGGACGCAGCTCCTGGGGCTGGTCTCCGCCGAGGTCGCCCTGCTGGGGCTGGCGGGGGTCGTCGTGGGCCTGCCCGCCGGATACGCCGCCGCCTACGCCAACCTGGACGCGGTGTCGGGGACGATTACCAACCTCTATTTGCTCGAGGCGATCCGGAGCGTCCCCCTACCGACCTGGATCGTGGCCCTGGCCGCCGGCGTGGGACTGGTAGCCGCTGCGGCAGGCGGCGCCCTGCCGGCGGCCGAGACCGTCAACGCCCGCATCCGGACTCTGCTGTCCGGCGGATCGGAGCCCGTGGGTCGGGTGGTTACGCCCGCCCTTCTCGCAGGCGGGGCCCTGGCCGCAACCGTGGTCGCGCTCCTTCTGCTCGCCACGGATTGGACGCACCGGGGCATGGGCGCCGCCTTCTTCTTCATCGGTGCGATTCCCCTGGCGGCGCCGGCTCTGGTGGAAGCCGTGGCCAGGCCGATCCATCCCAAGCGATTGGGGCTCGCCTACGCCGTGGGGAGCCTCTCACACCGCCTGGCCAGTGCGGGCGTCGCAGTGGCGGGCCTCGCGGTGGCGGTGGCCATGATGGTGGGCATCACCATCATGGTGTCCAGCTTCCGGGAATCGTTGGCCGGGTGGATCGAGCGAACCGTCCAGGCCGACATCTACGTATCGGCGGCGGCCTGGCGGGGCGACCGCGATGCGCCGGGCTTGAATCCCGACCTGCTGGAGGAACTCACCTCTCTGGAGGGCGTGGCGTCGGTAGACCAGATCAGGGGCTTCCGGGGTCGGGCGGAAGGCCGTCCCGTGGCGCTTCGAGGCGTCCGCCTGGGGCTGCTGGAAACGGACGTCCGTTTCCAGATTCTGCGGGGACCGGTGGCGGCTCCAGCCGAATTCGTCTTCGTGAGCGAGCCTTTCGCGCGGAAGACCGGCCTCAACCCCGGTGACGCCCTCGCCCTGGAGACGCCCGGCGGAATCGTCAGGCCCACCGTCAGCGCCGTGGTTCGAGACTACGGCAGCGAGGCCGGGGCCATCACCATGGACCTGGCACAGATGGCCCGGTGGTTCGGAGGAGGAGACCCTCACGGCGCGGCCCTCTATCTCGAGCCGGGCGCCGATGCGGGTGCCAGTCTGGCCCAGGTGGTCGAGACCACCCGCGGGTACGGGCTGACCGTCCGCGCCAACCGGGAGCTCAGAGAGAACGCCCTCCGCATCTTCGATCAGACCTTCCGCATCACGCTGGTCCTGCAAGGCATGGCCCTGCTCATCGCCGCCGTCGGCGTGACCCTGACGCTCCTGGTGCTGGGCACCGACGAGGCAGGTCTGCTGGGTCTCTACCGGGCCCTCGGCGCGAGTCGGGCTCAGGTCTTCAGGTTCTTCGTGGCCAAGGGCGTCGCGATTGCGCTGTTGGGCACCGCCCTCGGCGTCATGGGCGGCTTCGCATTGGCCGCCGTGCTCGTCCATGTGGTGAATCCGACCTACTTCGGCTGGACCCTCGAGTTCCACGTCCCGGCCAACACCCTGGTGCGGCAATCGCTTTGGGTGCTGCTCGCAGCCGCGGCCGCGGCCCTCATCCCGGCCATGGGCGCGAGCCGGCCGCGATCGAGAGCCCTGAACCCCGTGGAGGCCTGACCGTGCGAAGTCCGTGGCTCCTCCCGACCCTCGGTGCCCTGCTGGTGGCCGCGCTGGCCATGGTGCCCCAACCCGAATGGCGAAAGGCCCGTCCGGACTATGTCTGGTCGTTCCCCCGGGATCACGGCCCCCACGCCGGATACAAGACGGAATGGTGGTACTTCACGGGCCTGGTCGGCGATGAGGCGGAACCCGACCGGACCGGTGACCCCCCGAGCGCCACCAGGCCGGAGTTGGGCTTTCAGTTCACGCTGTTCAAGGTGGGCGTGGTTCCAGACAAGCCCCCCAGCCCCTCGGACTGGGCAACGGCCGACGTTTTCATGGGCCACATGGCCGTCACCGACCTGTCCACCGGCGACCATGTCTTCCGCGAAGTCCTCTACCGGGCTGCACCGCCCTACGCCGGGTTCGCCGGATCTCCGGGGCCAACGGAAACCGACACCATCGCGTGGAGTCTCGCTCCGCCGGGGTCCGAAGGCCGGTGGTCGCTGACCACGACCGACGGGGGATTCACCCTTGCCGGCACGGCGGAGGGCCTCTCCATGGACCTCCGAATGGACACGGTGTCCGCACTCGTATTCCAGGGCCCCAACGGTCACAGCCGGAAGTCGGCGGTCGAGGATCGCGCGAGCATGTACTACTCGTACACCGACCTCAGGACGTCAGGCTCGATCACCGTCGAAGGGCAACGCAGGACCGTCGCCGGGACCGGTTGGATGGACCACGAATTCAGCTCCGATCCCCTCGAGGAAGAGCAGGTGGGCTGGGATTGGTTCAGCCTCCGGCTCGAAGACGGCCGCGCCGTCATGGCCTTCCAACTCAGGGACGCGGACGGGCGACCCGGCTACCGGCACCTGACCGTGATCCAACCCGGCGGGAGGGTGTCCTATCCGGATCCGTCATCGTGGACTCTCACCCCCGACGCACCCTGGACCAGCGAGGCCACCGGGGCTGC
>JAHEKK010000312.1 GCA_024638395.1 Gemmatimonadota bacterium
CACCACCCCCCGTACGTGCTTCGTCAGGTACAGATTGGCCGCGAGCCTTCCACAGACGAAGGCGAGGATCGCGGCCGTGACACCCACAAGGTCGAGGCCCCATCCGACGGTGGCGAAAACGAGAGCGATGCCCGTCACCTCCAATGCCGTCGCCATCGTGATGGGCTTGGTCCTGCGTCCCTGAACGAGGATCGCCCGCTGGACCGACAGCCATACCGATAGCGCCGGGAGCGGGAGAAGAACCATGGCGGGGACACGTGCGTATCCCGCCAGCTCAGCGGTCAGGCCGGAGATCTGGAGAAACCATACATCGAACAGCGGGCTGAAAGCGATCAGGCCCACGCCAACGGTCACCGACAGGCCCAGCCAGATGCCGAAACGGGAAACGGCCTCATGGTCCTCCAGATCGTCACCCACGAGAGCGATCGCCGCCTCCTGATAGCTGAGACCCAGCGCCCGGAATACGAAGGACAGGGCGTGCACGACCGGGAATACGGCCAGGGACTCGAGAGGCGCCTTCGCCCGGCCCATGAAGAAGGTGAGCATGGGGTGGGCTGCCAGACCGATGAGGGACGTGAGAGCCAGGGGGTAGTAGAAGTCGAGGATGCGCCGGTAGTCCAGGAATCCCTTGCTGCCGGACGGCGGTCCGGCCCTTTCCAGAATCCTGCGCACGGTCCCCGTCGCCATCCACCGGGCCACAGCGGCTTCCGCGACCACCCCTGTCGAGAGGGAGGCCGCACCGATCCAGGCTCCAGGCAGATTCGTCAGGCGGTAGAGAGCCAGGCCTATGCCGATGGTTGCCCCCAGTCGCAGCACGGTGCCCATGGCCACGAGGCGGGTCTGCCCACCCCGGATCATGACTCCGTGCAGGAACCGGCGGTACCCGATCGCGCTCGGCCAGGGGAGGAAGAACCAGAGGGCGCCGTACGTCAGTCGGCCCAGGTCGGGCGGCAGTCCGAGGAGGTCGTAGGCGAGGGTCCGGTACACGCCGGGGATCAACACGATCAGGAGCAGAAGGGTGGCAACGAGGTTGCACCCCTGGGCGAAGTTCCTGAGTCGCCGGTAGCTGTCCCGGTCTTTTGCGAGCGCCGTGGAGGCACTCATCAGCATGATGACAGGCGCCTCGACAAGCACCGCCATTGCGAAGGCGACCCCGTGTGCGGCGAGATTCAGCTTCGGATCGGGGAGTCGGGCGATCAGAGCGGCGAGGAACGGCCCCTCCATGGCCATCATGAGCCAGGTCGCGGCGAGTGGTGACCAGAACCGGAAGATGCGGGGCCCAGTCAGGCTTCCTGGGCTCGCCCCGTGGGGGGTCACCGACCATGCCCCAGATTCTGGAGCGCCCTCAATCCGGCTCGGGGTCGAACGTATAGCCGAAGCGCTCGATGTCGGACGCGTTCGTAGTGGCTACGAACTCAGCCAGGGCGTCGCTGTAGTACGAGCGGTAGTCCCGTCTGCGGACGGCTTTGCGCCGGTGGGGCAGCCGCAGTCTCGGAAGGTCGGTGCGGCGGCAGACCTCGGCGAAGTCGTGCTCGAGGCGCTCGAACCTGCCCACGAAATCCACGAGGAGATTCCCGTCGAAATCGGTGAGGAAGCGCGTCTGGGGCTCGGCAAGGACGTCCAGGCTGTGGCTCGGGGGCCGGTCCGGGTCGAAGCGGGTCTTCAGGAAGCTGGCGAAGTCCATTTCCGAGCCCAGGGGCTTGTGCTTCATGCGCTTGATGTGGAGCCAGGAGCTGACGTGCAGATCCCACGGGTTGCGCACGAAGGAGAACTTGAAGAGCTCGTCGAAGAACGGTCTCCCCAGCATGTCCTCGGCCGTGATGGCTCTCCCATGACGGTGCAGTTTGCACCCGGTGCGGTATTTTGTGGCGCGGGCGAGATGATTCCCGATGTAGATGGGAACGGAGTAGGGATCGGTCCACCGCAAGCGGTTCAGCGCGCTCCGGATGCTCGTGCCCCCGGTCTTGGCGATGTGCACGAACAGGATGCGGTGACGGACGGAGAGGAACATGGGGCGAAAGTTGGGCAAACCCTTTGGATCTTGGAAGGCGACCCTGGGAATGGGTTTTCTACTCCTGGCCGGGCCCGCCGTAGATACCCTGGAGGCAGTTGAGTCGGTATCCGAAACCTGGGGCGGAGACGGTCACCGGGTGGTTTGCCGGATCGCCTGGAATCGGCTGACCCCACGGACCCGCCAGGTGGTGGAGCAGCTCCTCGGTCCAGAAGGAAGTCGGGACGCGTTTCCTGACGCGTGCGTCTGGGCGGACGAGATACGGGCGCGGATCGGGGGCGAGCCCGCCCTCGCCCGGTTCGCACCCTACACGACTGCGCACTACGCCAATTTCGAGCCGGGTTCTTCGTCGTTGGATCGGGGGGGCTGCGCCCGTTTGTCGGCGGACCGGGAGGCCTATTGCATACTGGACGGCATCGACCTGGTCACCCATGCCGCCGCCGGTGGACCTTCCGAGCTGTCCAGAGCGGAAGGGCTCAAGCTCCTGGCCCACTTGCTGGGCGACGTCCATCAGCCACTCCACGTCGCGTATGGCCGGGACCGCGGCGGGAACGACGTCATCGTCAATGTGATGGGTGAAGCGGGCCGGAATCTACACTGGGTATGGGATACCTTCATGGTGGCCCATGGCGGTGAGGACTGGGCGTCCTTGGCTCGGCGGCTGGATCGCTCGGTCGCGCCCCTGGACGAAATGCGCTGGGTGGAAGGAGATCCCATCGTGTGGGCCGGCGAGTCCTATTCCGTCACCGAGACCCAGGTCTATGACGACGTGGAGGAGGGGGGGTACGTGGGTCAGCGCTATTTCGATCTGAACCGGCACACCGCCGAGCGCCGCCTTCAGATGGCGGGAGTGCGGCTGGCGGCGGTTCTGAACCACCTCTTCGATCCAGCGATGAGACGGTAGGATCGGCGATGGATCTCGAGGCGCCCTGGGGGCGGTATCAGCCGAGAGGGTGGGGTCGGTTCTGGCTCCGGGTCGTCCGCGGCCTTCCCACCGGTCGCCTTTGGAGCCGGTGGGCCCTCCTTACCAGGCGGATCGCGCGGCTGGGTATGTCCGGTCCCGTGGACACGTCGCTTTGGGGATTCAGACTGAGGCTGGCCGCTCGAAGGGGCGTGAGCGAAGGGCGCATCCTCTTTCTTCCCCAGTTCTGGGACGTCGATGAACGGGACGGGCTTGCCGACGTGGTCCGCGAGGGCACCACCTTCGTCGATGTGGGCGCCAACGTCGGTGGGTATACGTTCTGGGCCGCCTCACGAGTGGGGCCCGCGGGGCGGGTCGTGGCTGTAGAGGCGACCCCCGACCTTGCCGACCAGCTCCGCTTCAACGTGGACCAAAACGGTGCGGACGGATATATCGTGGTGTGCGCGGTTGCCGTGGCTGATCGGGAAGGAGAGACAGAGCTGGTGCTCCACGAGCACAATCCCGGAGAGAACCGGCTGGCCTCCGTTGCGGGGCCTCCCGGAAAAGGGCGTGTGACGGTTCCCGCCCAGACCCTCGCGGGTATCCTGGAGCGCGCCGGCGTGGGAGCCGTGGACGTCATGAAGATCGACGTCGAGGGCGCCGAACGGACCGTCCTCGATCCCTACTTCAGGACGGTTCCCTTCGGGGCGTGGCCCCGCTTCCTGATGGTCGAGGCGAAGAAGGATCGCCCGGATCTGATCGATTGGCTGGAGGAGAAGGGGTACGCCCTGATTCGGCGTACCCGTCTCAACGGCATCCTCCGAAAGGTCGGGGCGTGACGGGGTCGGCCGACGCCTGGGCAGCCATCCGGTACGGACTCTCGGTACTCATGGTCGTTACCGTCCCCCCGGCCTTCCTGTGGTGGCTGGTCATCCACCCGTTGGCGCCCTGGCTCAGACGATTCGGGGCGAAGCCGACCCTCACCGCGATGACGGCGCTCTTCGTCCTGACGGGCGTGGGCCTGTTCCAGTTCCGCCAACTGCTCGTGGGGCGTGATCTGGGTTGGCATCCCGGCCTTTTCGCGGTCGGCGTTGTCGTATACGCGATCTCCGTGAGGGTCGAGCTCAGGACCCGCCGGCATCTCAAGTTCCGGACTCTGGCGGGAGTGCCGGAGCTGGCTGGTGAGTCGGAGCTGCTCCTGAACCGTGGGATCTACTCCGAGATCCGGCATCCTCGGTACCTGGCTGTCCTCATCGGCCTTCTGTCCTATGCCCTCATGATCAACTACACGGGCCTCTACTACCTCGCTGTCGGAGCCCTGCCTGGCATCGCCATCATCGTGGCCCTGGAAGAGAAGGAGCTGATCGGGCGCTTCGGCGACGCATATCTCGACTACCGTGCCCGGGTACCGGCGATCCTCCCCGGGAACGTGGGATTCCTGCAGGAGAAGGAAGACGACAACGGGGCCGGGCCATGACAGAAACGCCCTCGAGAGGCCGGTGGGCGAAGCGGGGGGCCTGGTTGACCCTGGGCCTCGCGGCGTTGATCTACGGAACCCAGGGGCCGTACCTGTTCCCGGTGGAATGGGCCCTGGGCCCGTGCCTCAAGGACTGGACGAGTCCATCCTCCTACCTGCCGCGCCTGAGCCTCCTCAAGACCCTCGACGGGCCCGGCTGGAGTCGGGGAGGGGACACCCCGGTCCGCGTCTGCTACGGGGCTCCGGTGTCCCGGGGGCGGGTGCTCTTCGGAGACGAGGGAGTGGTCCCCTACGGCGTCTACTGGCGCACGGGGGCCAACGAGCCCACCCGACTATTCACGTCGGTTCCCCTCCGGTTGGGCTCCGTGGCGGTGGAGCCGGGCCGGTACTCCCTCTATACGGTGCCGCGGCCCGACGAGTGGGACGTGGTGATCAACCGGTCCACGTTCCATTGGGGCTACGACTTCAGCGAG